>JAEEOD010000237.1 GCA_016284115.1 Bacteroidaceae bacterium | reverse complement strand
CAATGCCTGGTTTGCCATCACCCCAATCGCAGAGGTGCAAGACGGGGAAGGCGTCATTGATACCCGTAATGGTAGGACGAGCCCACAATGAATACTTATGCCCATTGCCATTGTTCTCCTTAACCCACTTGTTCAAGTTGACAAACAGGAGGCAGGTATCGTTTTCCAAAATATCATTCCAACTATTGCCATCATTTACCTGCAACTTGTTGTCGTTATAGATATAACGGTAGCGGTCGGCTGACATCGGGTCGGTGTAATGATAGCAATCGGTCAGCAAGCTCGCAAAACCTGCGTCAAAGCCGGCCTGTTCGCGCACAGGTGTCTGGAAACCGTGTCCCAAAATAATCGGCATCTTCGTTTCGAAGGCAAGAAGCTTGAATTTGGCATTTGTAACATTATTATTCTCATTGTCTTTGTCTTGCAGACGAGAGTAGCAGTTCTTGATGGTGGCCACATTATATCCGACTAAACCACCAGCCTTGACATCACTGTTTGCACCAAACACCAACTTCGGATTGGAGAAGGAGTTGTTGATATTGGCCACTTTACCGTCGACATTCGGTTCGGCACGTCCCACTAAACCTCCAATGTAACCACCATCTATGTACGTCTTCTCAGCCTTGATGTCGGACATACCCATTGAGGAATGGAGTTCGCCTTCCACCATATAACCAATCACACTTCCCACGTTAAATGCATCGTCACGTACTGCGCAGACAATGTCAGCACCGCCTTCGCTGTTTGATACCATGTTGTTAGGATTGGCGTCTTCTTCCGTGCCCAACATGCCCACCAAAGTTCCAATATTGGCAGCACCTTTATGGTTCAGGTCGCTGACCGGTTCAATATATCCGCTCAACACGAAGGTACGGTCAACCACGCCGCCGTCAACCGCACCGAACATGCCATAGTTGACTCGGTTGTAGCGTCCGTCGCCCATACCGAAGTAGGCCATGCTTAAGTTTGTGATGATGTGGCCACGACCGTCGAATGTGCCGCCAAAGGTCTTCACCCCTGCCAATTGGTCACCTACTGGAAGCCAAACATACTGCAGGAGGTCGATGTCTTTCTTTTGACTGATAGTTTTGTTCAACAAGTTTTGGGCTGTCGGACCATTCAGGCCATTCACAATACTGATTAGCCAGGCAAGGTCTTCAGGCGAGTCAATGTTGTCGTATGAGAATCCTAAGGGTTTCCTCGTCACCACATTGTTCCATGTCCAACCGAAATAAAGGGTCTTTTCAATAGTGGCATCGTCTCCAGCATCAAGCAATGCAGGCGAATAATTTGATGCACTTTGCTCATAGTAAGTGGTCTTATAATCGTCCTGATAGCCTCTATAGAAGAAGCGAGCCAAGTCGTCATAGTAGTTCTCATCGTTCCATGATTTATATGCAACTTGAGGATTGCTAACCGTACTCGTTAAATTCACATTAGCTTCGGCGATAGGCGACATGGTATTCTGCCTGTAGCTTGGCTTCTTATTTCTAATCGGGCTGGTAATACCGATACGCGAACTCTTATACAAAGTATCTGTGATGTAGGTATGCTTTGCGAAGGTGGGCAGATAAACATTGCTCTCAATCTTGGTAGAAATCGTATCATTTACTTCTCCTGAAGCATCGTAAACTAGTTTATTAAGATGTTGGAGATTGTTAGTCACAGTCACCTTACCTTCCGCGTTCACAGTAGCGAAACGATGCACGTAGACTGCACCACCATGGCGTTTGGTAACATCGGTTGAATCGGCTTTATAATCAGGATTGTAGTAATAATCAGCCTCGGTGTTGTTGTAGCCACGTTGCAACTCGGTACCTTCCTGCGTCAGATCGCCTAACTCTCTGACACTCTTCAAGGTTAGCGTTGTGCCCGCTGACGTAACAGCTAGCGGCTTGTGTACAAGATCCTGATCGAAGAAATCTGGAATCTCATGGAATTCGTCATCAGATTGATTATGGCCATACAAGCCATCAACCAAAACGTTGTCGAGGGTGAGATTGCCCTTTTGTGAAGACGAAACCGAATCCACATCAATCAAGGTGGTGTAATTCGGGCCTGGGCCTGCAGTGGAACTTCCTTGTCCCTGTTGATGTTTTAGACCTCTGTAATTGCCATAATCAAATGGCAACAGCGTAGTTGTCGTTGTCGTATCCCTTTTATTGTTACTCATCTCATGACCACCAGGATAACGGTAGAGATGAAGTTTATAGTGAGCCAGTTTATAATTATCTCCAGATCCTTCCCATGTTCTATTAATATTAATGTCACCACCATTTTCTTCCTTCACGGCCGAGACAGGACCCACCACATAAATGACATCCTTCGAAGGATTGAATATGGCATAAGGGCCTTGTGTTTTCCTATCATAAATGATGCCCTTATTAGCGTCAACATTTCCTGCATTCGAGCTCACCGTCAGTTTGGGCATGTCGGGATAATGTCCCCAACCATCCTGGTGGTCCTCGTCTTTACCCCAGCCGCCTGCAGCACCACGACCATCCACATACCATGCTTTTCCCTTTTTCTTGGGAATAATCCACATGCGATAGAAATCGCGGTCCTCTCTTGTGAGCGGATATACATTAATGTAAGGATACTGTTTCGTCTTGGTGTATACATCACCACCATCATCACCTTCGACAGGATAGTCCCAAATTCCCAAATCAGCTTTTTCGGTGAAGAAGTTGTAACCATTGGGATATTCATCTATATCTAAACCTGTACTATTAATCTTATAGCTCAAGAAGCCACCGTCGGCAATGTTGTCGTTGTCATATTCGAGAGTAGTTTCGTTTTCGTCTCTCCAAATGTTGTTGTTCTTAACTCCAGTAATCTTCGGGCGGGCGAAGGCGAAGCTCTCCGTTCCGTAGGGTTCGTAGTCACTGTCCATTCTGAAGAAGCCTTGCAATTCACCGTACATGGTGATTGTGGTGTCCCTATGGTAGCGAACCCAAAGCTGCGAGAAGTCGTTGAATAAGATGACATTTTCCTGGTCATAGGTGAGTGTATCATCTACAGCAGAGTATCTGTAGAACAATCTT
>JAEEOD010000236.1 GCA_016284115.1 Bacteroidaceae bacterium | reverse complement strand
AACAAAGAATCAAGATGATGAACAAAGAACGTAGCAAAAGTATCGGCAGAATCAAGTATCTCTTGTTGCTGCCTGTGTGCGCCCTGCTGTTTATGATGAGCAGTGCACCAGTCAATGCACAGTCAACAAAATCAACCACCCATCCTGATGGCTCTGTCACCATTAAATATGGTGGCAAGGATATGGTTATCAAAGCAGCTGGTGAAGATTTTTATCAAGTAGTGGAGGAAATGCCACAGTTCCCAGGCGGTGTGAAGGCGCTGATGGACTACCTAAAGACAAATGTCAAGTACCCCGAAGCTGCTAAAGCAGCGAAGATTGAGGGGCGTGTTACTACCTCGTTTATAGTGGGAGAAGATGGCGTTATACGTGATGTCAAGGTACTGCGTAGCGTATCTCCTGAGCTGGATGCCGAAGCCATACGCGTAATGAGCTCCATGCCTAAATGGGAACCGGGGAAGCAAGATGGCAAACCTGTGCCTGTAAGGTACACAGTACCTATTAACTTTAAGGGGCAATAATTTTATTATCAGGAGGGCGTGTATTGTCAACATGCCCTCTACTAAACATATAAAAAATGGAGAAACTAACCAAACAAGAAGAAGATGTGATGATGCTGTTCTGGCAACTGGGCAAGGCGTGTTATATCCGTGAGGTGATGGACATCTATCCTGAGCCCAAGCCACCTTATACCTCTGTGGCATCAACAGTGAAGAACCTGGAACGTAAAGGTTATCTGAAATCCACTGCCAAGGGAGTGTCTTATCTCTACAACATCAAGATCTCAAAAGATAAATATCGCAGCACATTCATGCAGACTTGGGTGAAAGATTACTTCCACGATTCCTATCGCCAGATGGTGTCCTTCTTTGCCAAAGAGCAAGCCATATCTGCCGATGACCTGCGTGAGATACTGAAAGAAATTGAGAAAGGGAAATAAGGCGTTATTTGCGTCCGAAGTCAGCAGGAGTCTCACCCCATAAATTCTTATCCCATTTAATAATGGGAACAGATAGCGTATTGTCATGCAACCACTTTTCAGCTCGTTCTATGAGTTGAAACAAGGGTTCTGTCTTGGCATTGCGTTCCAGTTTGGTGCGACATTTCTTCTGTTTCACCCAACTCATAGCATTACGGCTATCACTATAAATAGGCATATTGATATTGTTCTTTTTCATATAGGCAAGCGCATGCACAATGGCCAAGAACTCGCCTATATTATTTGTGCCAAAAACAGGGCCGAAATGGAAGATTTGTTGGCCATTAGCAACATATACTCCCTGGTATTCCATCTTGCCAGGATTACCGCTGCAAGCAGCATCTACGGCTAAGGCATTAAGCTGCAAACCGCTTTTTACCGCTTGGTCTATAAGTTGCTCCTTCCCCTCTTTGACTGCCTTCATCACTTCAATCTTCGTCTGTTTGGGTTCATGGAGGGTATCTTTTGGTTTCTCTAGTTTATAATCAGGGTCTGCATAAGCAGCCATCGCCTCAGCCTCAGTATCAAAAGCCTTGTACTTGGGATTAGGGAACCCTTTTACTTGGTGCTCACATTCCTCCCATGTAAGATAGATGCCAGGTTGTACGCCTCTCCACACCACATAATATTTCTGCCGTTTGCCCATCTTTTTTGCCACAGAGTGATAACTTTTCGCTGCGAAGATACACAAAACAAAAATATATCGCTAACTTTACCGCCAAATAATTACCGATGAATTTAGGATGATAAGAATATTCCTCATAGGATACATGTGTTCGGGGAAAACCACTTTGGGCAGAGCTTTCGCCTTAAAGATGGGTCTGCAGTTCATTGATATGGACTGGTATATTGAGGGCCGTTTCCATAAGACGGTAAAGCAGATATTTGCCGAATTGGGTGAAGATGCCTTTCGAGAAATGGAACGCAAGATGCTGCATGAGGTTGGTGATTTCGAGAATGTGATGATATCTACAGGAGGTGGAACAGCCTGTTTCTTCGACAATGTACAGTACATGAACCAGCAAGGGCAGACAGTATATATGAAGGCGGATGTCGAAACCCTCTTTAATCGCTTGCAAATAGGCAAGGCCAAACGGCCACTGTTGATGAATAAAACAGACGAGGAGATGAAGCAGTACATTACCGAACAACTTGCCCATCGTGAGCAGTTCTATAGTCAAGCTACTTACGTGTTTGACAGCAACCGGCTGGAAAGCCGCAAACAGATAGATAAATCAATAGAAGAGTTGCGCCAACTCTTGGGACTCTAAGCCATTAACCTACCATATATTATGAAAAGACTAATTGCATATTGCATGCTGTGTTACCTTCCATTATGGACAATGGCACAGATACAATGGCCTGCAGGTAAGAAAGCGGCCATCATGCTCACCTACGACGATGGATTGCAATCGCAACTGGAAAATGTGGTGCCCGCATTGAACGAGCACAATTTCAAGGGCACTTTCTTTCTTATGGGTTACTATTTAGATGCTAAAGACATACCCCAGTGGAGAGAGGTGAGCCATCAGGGGCATGAGCTGGGCAACCACTCCATCTATCACCCTTGCAACGAAGCCCAAGCTGACACCCTGTCAAGTCATTGTCGGGCGTTGAATTGCTACACTGTGGAGGAAATGCTCAACGAGATTAAAATCATGAATACTTTCCTGAGTGCCATAGATGGCAAGAGTCAGCATAGCTATGCCTATCCTTGTGGGCAATACAAGGCTGGCGGACAGGACTATGGCACAACAATGATAGCACAGGGCATCTGCAATTTTGCCCGTATGAGCGACTCAGAAGAAGTTATTACCTCCCCATCTCAGCTTATACCCAATAATGTACCGTCTTTTACTGCCTTTCCTGGCTATAAGGCCGAGCAACTAACTTCTTTTATAGAAAAAGTTCTGGCAAGTGGTGGTGCAGGTGTCATCCTGTTTCATGGCATTGGGGGCGACTGGATCAGTGTGGATGTGGAGGAACACCAGAAAATGATTGATTTCCTGGCTTCTCATCCTGAAATATGGGTAGGCACTTTCTCTGATGTATTGTCATATATCCAACAACAAAAATGAAAAGGAGCATCATACTTTGCCTTTGTGGTTTATTGTGCTGCACCATATCAGCACAGGTAGATTCCACACAGGTCAGAATAGACCGAAGTGGAGAATTCATCACCTTTGTATCTCCCTATTATGCCGTGGCTTGGGCAAAAGCATTTCCTATGATGTCATATTTGGGCGTGGAAGCTGGTGCCAGAAGTACGCGATATACCGACCGCTCGTTGTTGAGACCTGGCAAAGGTGGTGTGCTGATAGGTAATCAGGAGGACTCTTTTGGCAAAGAAGAGACCAAGGCCACCTATCAAGATGGAATCATCAGCTATGAGCACTTGGATTTTGGCAATGAAGAAGTGCGTAATTGTTCTATCTATCCTATGGGTGCCCATACTTTTGCGATGGATATCAAGGGTGAGGACAAAATGAAGGGAGAACTTTTCCGTATTCATACTGCTCCTGACGTATCGCCAGTATCGGTATGGTCAAAGAAGAAAGACACCCCACCCTCGTCACAATATGACACTCCTGAAACCTTTTATACTCCACGTATTGTGAAAGCTTCGTTTCAGTTGCCTGCTGTACTGCATTTCCCGGACTATGGGCTGGTAAAGATCGAGGCCAGCGAACCAGATGTTTATTTGCAAGAGCATTTCTTGCCTGACTACGATAACACAGGGCTTTCCTTAGGACCGTTCAACAGAGGAGGGCATACCTATAGAAAGTCAGTACACTTAGGTTCTGTGGTTTTATCATTCCATGTACAAAAACCCATCACAGGGACCACCATTAAATTTACCGTACTGGAAGACAACTATCCACATCTGCCAGGTGTTGACTTGAGTGATGCCAAGTTCGATGGCTTGCGCCGTTGTTGGCAAAACGCTTTCACTCTAAATCCTGAGACCATGACAATGGGCGATAATATTATGCTTTCAGGTATTGGCCATCTTGCCTTAGCTTTCCGAGCCGACCTCCTGCCATTCACCCCAGCATTAGATGCTTCGTTTTCAATGATTGATGGTTTGAAGAATTCTATCGAAATAGCACTAAAAGAGCGCATAGACCCGCAAACCAATCGTATAGCTGACTTTGGTTATGAGTGCACGGAAATAACGCTTATTGCTCTATATGACTACCTGATTACTACTCATGATTGGTCCTTTATCCGACAGTATCTTCCAGAAATTAAACGCTTGGTGAAGGGAATATTAGATAGGGATATTGATCATGATGGTATCTTTGAGGCTCCTTTCCATGGTAACAGGTTGGAGGATGGGAGAACCAGTTTCAACTGGTGGGACGATTTTGCTTTCGGACATAAGGATGCCTACCTGAATTTACAAGCATACAGGGCACTGGAGGGAATGAAGAAGATATTTGAAAAGTTGCATGAAGAAACACATGCTATCGAACAAGCGCTATCGATGTTTAAACAGGCTTTTCATAGCACATTCTATAATCCTGAAACGGGTGTTTATGCAGGATGGGTAAGCCAGGACGGCAGAATGCACGACTATATGTTTACTTTCATCACTTCAATGGCCATTAATGAGGGATTGGTGCCACAAGAATTGGGAATCAAAATGATGCGTATCATGCTTGCCAAGATGCAAGAGCAGGGGTATGACGGGGTGTATGGTGTGCCTGGTCCTTTACTGCCTGTGGCTAAGGAAGACAAGGGTACCTGGGATGAGATGACACGCTGGGGACGATATGAAAATGGCGGACTCTGTGGACAGGCTGCTTGTCATTTCCTCAATGCGCTCTATCATGTGGGCTTGAGAAAAGAAGCAGACGACATACTGTTCAAGATGCTCGCTACATTTGAAAGGGAATACACCCATTCAGGCGTATTCCCCGGGTATGTACAGAGTGTGGATTGGCGCACGAAAGGTGGCGCTCCCTCTGGCTATAACTACTTAGCTGACAATTACTACTTCTTATTGGCGGCTATCACAGGACACTTCGGTGTAAAGTATCCTGAACTTACTGATCCCAATCGTCCGTACGGAAAGGAATAAGTGGTAAGCCTGCCATATTTTTCACATTGCCCAACTGGAAGTTACGGAAGCAATAGCGTACCGCTACAGGCTCTTTCACCTCATCAGAAGAAATGGTGATGCTCACCTCACCTGTAAACCAAGAATACTGTGATTGAGTCTGGGTAGCCTTATGGAAGACTTTATCGGCACCAGCTATTTCAAAACCCTCGAAACCATACTGACGAGTGAGGCCATTATAGGTATCGTTGAATGACAAAGTAACCTGGTTATCCTTAATCTTCATATCCTTATACGATGGACTCTTGCAACGGAAAGCCTCCATGCCATAGGTCTCGTTCAGAGCGATGAAAGCTAAGCGCTCACCCACCTTCTGTTTTTGGGCAGGATGGATATTGTGTGTCTCACTGGGATATACAGCATCATTAGTGCACACCATATCACTGTTGGGTATCAGACTCAACGCCTTGTACTGCTGTTCGCGCAACAATGCACCGTTGACACCATCCACTCCATTTTTATTGTCTTGGAAATAAGGGGCAATCTGCACATAATAGAACGGTATCTCTCCCAAACCAAACTGCTCGCGCCATTGCTTCGCTAAGATAGCCAAGCGCTCAGCATATTTCTCGCGATTGTTATCAGTATTTGAACAACCCTGATAGAATACAATGCCCTTTACGGTATAGTTTAGGATAGGATGGAAGGTACCATTACCCCACATCATAGGACGGTGGAAATCCATAGGGTATTTCTTGACGTTAGCCAAAGAGTCGAGTGTCTCATCCGTATATTTGCGCAGGTTCTCTTCCGAAAACCAACTCTCTACACGAGTTCCACCCTTATTAGCTTCTATAATGCCCACAGGAATCTGAAGGGTATGGCTTACCATACGGGCAAAGAAATAGCCAGTAGCACTGAAGTCGGGCACCGTATTGGGGTTGCATACCACCCATTCTGTTTCAGCATCGTCTTGAGGCTTCATACGCATGATACTAGGAATTTTAGCATGACGGATGCCAGAAGAATTGACGGCATCTGCCACTACGTTGTTGTATCCCTCAACAGGGCAATCACTGTAGCCCTTGATAGGCATTTCCATATTACTTTGCCCTGCACATACCCACACCTCACCACTAAGGATATTATTCAATGTACTCTTCTCTCCATCATCAAAGGTGATGCTCAAAGGTGTAAACGAGGCAGCTGGTGTTTTTACTGATACCATCCACTTGCCTTGTGCATCAGCTTTAGCAGTATAGGTATCGTTATTCCACGAAACCGTCACTTTTACTGTTTTGCCAGCATCTGTCCATCCCCACAAACGGGCATCTGCCTGCTGTTGCAATACCATATTATCACCAACCAAGTGTGGTAATCTCACTTTTGCTTCTGCATTGGCTCCGATTATCAGAGCCAATGCCATTAGTCCAAATAACTTTTTCATAGCATTATATTGTTTAATTCTTCAAAAGCAGCCTTGACCATTTCAGGGTCTGTCACCATGCGACTATATTCGTCAATATGTACAGTGCCACCCATCGATACCTTAGGATTGCGATATAACATTGGACTCGCTACTGCTTTGCGCCCTGAAAAATGAAATTCAGTGGCACCTGTTTCTTCAGCTATCTTGCGGATATTCATGGAATTGATACCTCCACCAGGCATAATAATGATACGTCCTGCTGCCTGCTCCACCAACTGCTTGATGAGCAGAATGCCCTCCTCGGCTGTGGCTTGCTGACCAGAAGTCAAAATACGTTCACACCCTAACTCTATGATATCCTCTAATGCTTGATAAGGGTCGCTACACATATCGAAGGCGCGATGAAAAGTGACGCTTTTGCCTTTAGCAGTTTTTATTAGTTCCTTCATGGCTCTCGTATCCACATCACCCTCAGGAGTAAGACAACCAAACACGAAACCATCAACGCCTAACGAATTAGCCATATCTATATCTACAGCCATGATCTTTATTTCAGCAGGCGAATAGCAAAAATCACCTCCACGAGGACGGATAATGACATGCAGCTTGGTCTTATTTAGTTTGTCTCTGGTAGCTGCAATCTCCCCAAAAGATGGTGTGGTGCCACCCTCCGGCATACCTGCACACAGTTCTACCCGATCGGCTCCGCCACGCTGAGCCATGATCGCACTTTCAGCCGAGTTGGCGCATATTTCAATCTTATATTTCTCCATATCGGTTGTTTTTCTTGCAAATATAATAGTTTTATTCTTATTTTTATTACTTTTGCCATCCAAACCTATATATAACTTAATTAGTGAAATAACAGAGAAATGAGAAAATGGCGTATTGAAGATTCTGAGGAACTCTACAATATTAAAGGGTGGGGAGCTTCGTACTTTGGTATCAATGACAAAGGTCATGTAGTGGTTACTCCGTTAAAAGACGGCATTGAGGTCGATTTGAGAGAGCTGGTTGATGAACTGGCTTTACGCGACGTAACGGCTCCCATGCTGGTGCGTTTCCCTGATATCCTCGACAACCGCATTGAGAAGATTTCACACTGTTTCAAACGGGCATCAGAGGAATACAACTATAAAGCCCAGAACTTCATCATTTATCCTATCAAGGTAAACCAGATGAGACCTGTGGTGGAAGAGGTTGTAAGCCATGGCAAGAAATACAACCTAGGACTAGAAGCCGGTTCCAAGCCTGAGTTACATGCTGTGATTGCCACCAACATGGATTCTGACTCACTGATTATCTGCAACGGTTATAAGGACGAGAGCTACATTGAACTAGCCCTGTTGGCACAAAAGATGGGCAAACGCATCTTCCTTGTTGTGGAGAAAATGAATGAACTGCGACTGATAGCCAAAATCGCCAAGAAACTGGATATGCGCCCCAACATAGGCATACGTATCAAATTAGCTTCTTCAGGTAGTGGGAAGTGGGAGCAGAGCGGCGGCGATGCCAGCAAGTTTGGTTTGACTTCAAGTGAGCTGCTCGAGGCCCTTGATTTCTTAAAAGAGAAGAAGATGGAAGACTGCCTCAAACTGATTCATTTCCATATTGGCAGTCAGGTAACAAAAATACGCCATATCCAGCGCGCTTTGGTGGAATCTTCTCAGTTCTATGTGCAGTTGCATCACTTGGGCTTCAACGTGGAGTTTGTAGATATTGGTGGTGGCTTAGGTGTTGACTATGACGGCACACGCTCTGGTACCAACGAAGGCAGTGTGAACTACTCTATTCAGGAGTATGTAAATGATGCCATTTCTACATTGGTAGATATTAGTGACAAGAACAACATACCACATCCCAACATTATTACTGAGAGCGGTCGTGCTTTGTCCGCTTATCACTCTGTGTTGATATTCGATGTACTGGAAACGGCTCATCTGCCTGAGTGGGACGATGATGTAGATATCAAGCCCGAAGACCATGAGCTAGTACGTGAGCTTTATACTATTTGGGACAAACTGAATCAAAACACTATGTTGGAAGCATTCCACGATGCCGAACAGATCCGTGATGAGTCACTAAACCTGTTTAGCCATGGATTAGTGGATTTGCAAACACGTGCACAAATAGAATGTCTGTATTGGAGCGTAATGCGTGAGGTAAATCATATCGCACAAAACTTAAAGCATACGCCTGATGAACTACGTGGTCTGCCCAAACTTTTGGCAGATAAATATTTCTGTAATTTCTCATTATTCCAGTCGTTGCCAGATTCTTGGTCTATCGACCAGATATTCCCAATAATGCCGTTGCAACGCTTGGACGAAAAACCTGACAAGGAGGCAACCTTGCAGGACATTACCTGCGACTCGGATGGCAAGATTGCCAGCTTTATAACCACACGTAGTGTATCGAACTACCTGCCTGTGCACTCACTGAAGCAGAAAGAACACTATTACTTAGGTGTATTTCTGGTAGGTGCTTATCAGGAAATCTTGGGCGACATGCACAATCTCTTTGGTGATACTAATGCTGTACATGTATCTGTGGATGAGAAGGGCTATAGCATTGATCAGGTGATAGATGGTGAGACGGTAGCTGAAGTGTTGGACTATGTTCAATTCAGCCCCAAAAAACTAGTGCGTACTCTGGAGACTTGGGTAAGCAAGTCTGTAAAAGAAGGCAAGATTACGGTGGATGAGGGAAAGGAGTTCTTATCCAACTACCGCTCTGGCCTGTACGGCTACACATACCTGGAATAAAATGAAAACAAAACTCACGATAATAAAGGTGGGGGGCAAGATTGTAGAGGAAGACGCTACCCTGCAAGTTCTTCTTAATGACTTTGCTGCCATTGAAGGTCATAAGGTCTTAGTTCATGGTGGTGGAAGATCAGCCACCAAGATAGCTGCTCGGTTAGGGATCGAAAGTCAGATGGTGAATGGCCGTCGTATTACTGATGTTGACATGCTTAGAGTTGTGACGATGGTGTATGGGGGCTTGGTCAATAAGAACATCGTGGCAGGACTACAAGCAAGAGGTATCAATGCCATAGGCCTCACAGGTGCCGATATGAATGTCATCCTCTCCAACAAGCGTCCCGTAAAGGATATTGACTACGGCTTTGTGGGTGATGTAAAACAGGTGGATGGTGAGCGATTGGCTTCCATAATTCAAGCTGGTATTGTACCTGTTATGGCGCCTCTCACCCACGACGGCACGGGCAACATCCTCAACACCAATGCTGATACGATTGCTGGCGAGACCGCCAAAGGTCTTGCTCCCTATTTCGACGTTACCCTAATCTATTGTTTCGAGAAAAAAGGGGTGTTGCGTGATGAAAAAGACGATGATAGTGTGATAGCAGAAATCAAACGCCAACAGTTTACCGAATTGGTGGAGCAAGGTATAGTACAAGGGGGTATGATTCCCAAACTAGAGAATGCATTTCAAGCTATCGATGCAGGTGTAAAACAAGTGATTATCACAGCTGCCAATGCCATTGATGGAATTCAAGGAACAAAAATCAGATAATTTTTTGAGAGAACGTGTAACTTTTCACGGTTTCATCCGTCTATATTAATGAAGAGATGAAAGAAATCAGCTTTCGTGACGATATTCTTCCGCTGAAGGACAAACTCTTCCGCGTAGCGCTTCGCATTACGTTTGACAGGGCTGAGGCAGAAGATATCGTACAGGAAACGCTCATCAAGGTCTGGAACAAAAGGGAGGAATGGAACTCACTGTAATCTGTCGAGGCTTATTGCCTGACATTGACTAAAAACCTCGCCATTGACTTGCGCGAGAAGATGGACGCCAGAACAGAGGAACTAACTGACGAACATGACCGGACACTTGATAATGCCAATCCTTACGAAGAGCTGGAGCAAAAAGAACGCCTGATGTGGGTGCATAAGCTGATAGAGGAGTTGCCTGAAAAACAACGATTGATCATGCAGATGCGCGACATCGAGGAGAAAAGCTATAAGGAGATTGCCTTAGCACTGAACATTACAGAAGAACAAGTAAAGATTAACCTGTTCAGGGCGAGGCAAAAAGTGAAGCAAGGTTTTTTAAGATTGGATGCTTATGAACGCTCAACAGATTGAACAACTTTTACAACGTTATTGGGATGCTGAAACCACCGTTGATGAAGAAAGGCAATTACGCCAATTCTTCAATGGCAATGATGTGCCCCAGCACTTGATACGTTATAAAGACCTTTTCGTCTATGAGGAGTTCATGCAGCAAGACCATCTGGACGAAGATTTCGACGAGCGCGTGCTTAAGCAAGTAGAGGTGCTTGTGGTAAAAGCCAAAAGTGTTTCTATCTTCAGTCGGTTGGCTCCTATCGCTAAGGCTGCAGCTGCCGTGGCTATGTTACTGGCCTTGGGGAACCTAGCTGAGCGTACCTTGTTGCAAGATTATCATCAGATGGCTGTAAACGACACCATCGGCCAACAAATCATCTCGCCTTCTGTGGCACTGGGTGATGAAGCCGAAAGTGATGAGCTGCAAAAAAAAGACAGTTTGTCACGCCAACTGAAAAACATCGAGCAGCAAGAGAAAATCAGAAAATAGAAGTTTTTTCATTTGCTTTATTAATATAACATTTTCATTTGCTTTAAACATTATATTGTTAGTGAATCTACGAAGCTGTGAAGTTTCATTCTCTCAAAATCAGATAACACTAACTAACAGAAAAGGACACTGCGTGATGCAGCGTCCTTTTCTGCATTATAAAAGCTCTCTACTATATTTAGTGGTGGTTCTATTTTATATTTCAATGTTTTTCATTAATTTTGCAGTCATTATTTGCAATAAAACATAAAACTATATATGGAAAAGAAATTTAAGAGAACTACCGTAACGGCTGCATTGCCATATGCCAATGGTCCTGTTCATATAGGCCACATGGCAGGTGTTTATGTGCCTGCTGATATCTATGTGCGCTATTTGCGCCTCAAAAAGAAGGATGTTATTTTCATTGGTGGCTCTGACGAACATGGTGTGCCTATTACCATTCGTGCACGCAAAGAGGGTGTTACTCCACAGGATGTAGTGGATCGCTATCATAGTCTTATTAAGAAATCGTTTGAGGATTTTGGTATTTCATTCGATATTTATAGTCGCACAACATCAGATATTCATCATAAGTTTGCCGCTGATTTCTTCCGTAAACTCTATAAGGAGGGTAAGTTAATTGAGAAAACCACACAGCAGTATTACGATGAAGAAGCAAAACAATTCCTCGCCGACCGCTATATCACTGGCGAATGCCCCCACTGCCATAATGAGGGCGCCTACGGAGACCAGTGTGAGAAATGTGGACGCGACCTCTCCCCTACCGAACTGATTAACCCTAAAAGTACTATCAGTGGATCGGCTCCTGTGCTGAAAGATACCAAAAACTGGTATCTGCCTTTGGACCAATATCAAGACTGGCTGAAGGAGTGGATCTTGGAAGGACACAAAGAGTGGCGCAGCAACGTATATGGCCAATGCAAGAGTTGGTTGAGCATGGATCTGCAGCCTCGTGCTATGACACGTGACCTAAATTGGGGTATTCCTGTGCCAGTTGAAGGTGCTGTGGGAAAGGTTCTATACGTTTGGTTCGATGCCCCTATCGGATATATCAGCAACACCAAGGAACTATGTGACAAGGAGCCAGAGAAATGGGGACCATGGGAGAAGTGGTGGCAAGATGAGGACACTCGTCTCGTGCACTTTATAGGCAAGGATAACATTGTGTTCCATTGCATTATCTTCCCAATCATGATGAAGGCACATGGCAAGTATATCATGCCAGACAATGTTCCATCGAACGAGTTCCTGAACTTAGAAAACGATAAGATTTCTACCTCCCGCAACTGGGCTGTTTGGTTGAATGAATACTTGGAAGAGTTCCCCGGCAAACAAGATGTACTCCGCTATGTACTGACAGCTAATGCGCCAGAGACCAAGGATAATAACTTCACTTGGAAGGATTATCAGGAGCGCAATAACAACGAATTGGTAGCTGTGTATGGTAACTTCGTGAATCGTGCCCTCCAACTGACTAAGAAATATTGGAATGGTGTGGTGCCGGCTTGTGGTGAGATGACAGACCACGACAAACAGACCCTGCAAGAATTTGCTGATGTAAAGATGAAGGTAGAGGAGTTGCTGGATGGATTCAAGTTCCGTGACGCGCAGAAAGAGGCAATGAACTTAGCACGTATTGGCAATAAGTACATTACCGATTGCGAACCTTGGAAGGTTTGGAAAACTGATCCTCAGCGTGTGGAAACTATTCTGAATATCTCTTTGCAGTTGACAGCTAACCTTGCCATCGCATTTGAACCATTCCTACCATTCAGCAGTACGAAGTTACGCAAGATGCTGAATATGGAAAGCTTCGAGTGGGAGCAGTTAGGACGTACAGACCTGTTGAAAGCTGGCCATCAGTTAGCAGAGCCAGAGTTGTTGTTTGAGAAAATTGAAGATAGCGTGATTGAAGCACAGGTACAAAAGTTGCTCAATACCAAAAAGGCAAACGAGCAAGCTCAGTGGAAGCCTGCAGCTATTAAGGATACTGTGAGCTATGAGGATTTCCAGAAACTTGACATCCGGGTGGGTTTGGTGAAAACTTGCCAACCAGTACCAAAGTCTAAGAAACTGCTTCAATTCACCATAGATGATGGTACTGGCACAGATCGTACCATCTGCTCTGGTATTGCACAGTTCTACGAAAAGCCTGAGGAGTTAGTAGGCCATCGCGTATTGTTTGTGGCAAACTTCGCAACCCGTAAGATGATGGGAATAGAAAGTCAAGGTATGATCCTCTCTGCAGTTGACAGCGATGAGAGCCTCAGCGTAGTGACCACTTCTAAAGACGTGAAGCCTGGTAGCTCTGTGAGTTAATAGCATAAATGGAAAGTCTGAAGGATAAAACCGCTAAGGGACTGCTATGGGGCGGGGTTAGCAATAGCATACAGCAATTGCTGAACCTCGCCTTCGGCATATTTTTAGCCCGTCTTCTGACGCAAGCTGATTATGGTATGGTAGGTTTGCTAGCTGTTTTTTCCAGTATTGCATCGGCTTTGCAGGAGGGTGGTTTCATTTCCGCTCTGAATAGGGAAAAGGAGGTAAGACATGAGGATTATAATGCTGTATTCTGGTTCAATGCCACTTGCAGCATCTCTATATACTTATTACTATATTTAGCTGCACCTCTCATCGCCACCTTCTACAATGAACCACAGCTTACACCATTGGCACGCTATCTTTTCTTGGGATTTGTCATTTCCAGTCTTAATATTGTTCCTCGCGCCATAATGTTCCGCAACCTGATGGTAAAGGAAATCAACCTTATCACCATTATCGCCCTGACTATCTCAGGCATTGTGGGTGTTACCCTTGCTGCCAATGGCTATGCCTATTGGGGCATCGCCACTCAAACCATCGTTTTTGTGAGCATGATTACCTTGCTTTCCTATGCATTTACAAATTGGCATCCTACACTACATTTCAGCATCAAACCCATCCGAAACATGATTTGCTTTAGCAGCAAGTTAGTCGTCACAAACGTGTTTACTATCATCAACCAGAATCTCTTTGCCAACCTGATTGGAAAGTTCTACAGTGTAAGCGAGGTAGGGAACTTCTCACAAGCCAATAAATGGAATCAAATGGGACACACTTTTGTGAATAGTATGTTGAATGGGGTGGCACAGCCCGTATTTGCCAAAGTGGATGAAGACAAAGAGCGCCAGTTACGCGTCTTTCGTAAACTGTTACGATTTACAGCATTTGTGAGTTTCCCAGCTATGTTTGGTTTAAGTCTGGTGTCACGGGAGGTTATCGTTATCGCTATTACCGAAAAATGGTTAGCCAGTGCATATATTTTAAGTGTACTCTGCATCTGGGGGGCTTTTGTGCCCATAAACAATCTGTTTGCTAACCTCATTATTACCCGAGGTCATTCCAATATATATATGTGGAGCACCATCGTTCTGTGCCTTATCCTACTGGTAGCTGTAATAGGCTCCTACCCTTTAGGCTTTGACTGGATGCTTTGGATGTTCGTGGGCATCAATATAGGATGGCTATTGGTGTGGTGGTGGTTTGTACATCGCGAAATAGGCATGCGTTTGTTGGACATGTTACGAGATATTTCACCTTATTTGTTGTTGTCTGCGGCATTAACTATTGGATGTCATTATCTATTGGCAGATATTAATAATATCTACATTAGTCTATTATTGAAGGTACTGATCGTTAGTATCCTGTATGTAGCCATCCTTTGGGTGACAGGGTCTGTCATTCTGAAGGAAAGCGCTGGTTTTCTATTGGGTAAAGGTAAGAAGGTGAATTAATGAAGACACTTGCTATTGTCATATCCTATAATTTCATGCCTTGGATAGATCGTTGCCTTCCTTCGTTGTTGGCATCTGTTGAGCACACAGATATCCTTGTGATTGACAACGGGTCTTCTGATGAAACTATTGCTGTAATTAGGGAACGTTATCCACAAGTGCAATTGATTGCCAACGGTCATAACCTTGGCTTTGGAGCTGCTAATAACATCGGTCTGCAGGTTGCTTTGGATAAAGGCTACAGCGGGGTACTACTGATAAACCAAGATGCTTGGATTGAATCCAATACACTACGGCAGTTGGTGGAAGTTAGCTTGAGGTACTCACAATATGGCATCATTACGCCTAAACATTTAACTGGGGATGGAAGCAAACTTGACCCAGGCTTCGCCTCTTACGTTAACCATTACCATGCGGATGGGATAGTCAATGTTCCATTTATTAACGCAGCTATATGGTATATCCCTATCGTCATAATTAAAAAGGTAGGAATGTTTGCCCCATTATTCTATCATTATGGCGAGGATAAAGACTATGTTAACCGCATTCATTACTTTGGCTATCAGATAGGCTATGTAACCACAGCTATAGGTTATCACGACAGGGCAGAACGACCTTTTAATCAATCGTTATTCCTGCGCACTGAGTACGTATATCATCTATCAGAATATTCTAATATCAATTACACTTTTTTCAAAGCTTTCGCCATGGGAGTCTTGGCTCCTGTAAAGAAAGCGGGACAATCATTATTTAAAGCCCAGTTGCGTAATTGTATTGATTACCTAACCATGAGTATTAAGTTGTTAATGCACACACATGAAGTTTATAATACCCGAAAACAGGCAAAAAAATGAGCACCGCACCTATCCTACTTTTCGCATACAACCGCCCAAAGCACCTGAAACGTTGTATTCAGTCGCTACAGCAAAACACCCTCGCTTCAGAAAGTGATCTTTACGTCATTTCTGACGATGCCAAAAATGGTTCATTTGAAGCAGGTGTGAAAGAAGTACGCCAATATTTAGCCACGCTCAATAATCAAAAGCAAGAGGTAAATGGAAATTTGACAGCAGGATTCCGAAACGTTACCATTATAGAGCGAGGCGCTAACTGGGGATTGGCTGATAATATAATTGAAGCAGTTACACGCTTTACCAAGGATTTCAGTAAAGTAATCGTAGTGGAGGACGACTTAGTACTGGCACCACACTTCCTTCAGTTCATGAACGACGCCTTAGAAGTATATAAAGACGAGCCACGTGTAGGCCATATACAGGCGTGTGATTTCATCAATAATAAAGACATGCCCATGACTTTCCTTATCAAATGGACAGGTAGCTGGGGATGGGGCACTTGGGACCGCGCATGGCAATACTTCAACCCTGACGGGCAAGCACTACTGCAGCAGCTTGAGGAGAGGAAACTAACAAAACAATTCGATTTTAACGGCAAGTATGGATTTACTCGTATGTTACGCCGACAGATAGCAGGATTAAACAACTCATGGGCTATCCGATGGAATGCTTCACTCTTTCTTAACGATATGCTATCTCTCAACGTTGGGCGCTCATTGGTGCAGAATGAGGGATTTGATAATAGTGGCACTAATTGTGGAGGGGGAAACCTGTACAATTCTACTCTGTGGATGCTGCCCATACCAGTAGTAAAGGAAAACGTTATAGAGGAAAACATCTTTGCTCGTCGTCAGTTTGAGTTATATTACGGCCATACCAATTCATTCTGGGCAAAAGCATGGCGACGCATCAAACGAACTATCAAGGGAGATTTCAAAGCGTAAGTTAAAAATTCTATCTTTATAAGATAGGAATATTCCTTATTTAAAAAAAGCCTTAATTAATTTTGCTGGTTTTCCGCTTTACACTATCTTTGCACCCAAATTTAAAGAATATGAAGATAGAAGAGAAACTGACTGGCTCGATTATTGAGGCAATTCAATCACTATACGGGCAAAAAGTATCTACTGCCTTTATCCAGTTGCAGAAAACTAAGAAGGAATTTGAAGGCCACATCACTTTGGTGGTATTTCCTTTTCTGAAAATATCAAAAAAGAAACCAGAGCAAACAGCACAGGAAATTGGTGAGTATCTAGAAGCACACCAACCAGCTGTTGCTTCTTACAATGTAATAAAGGGTTTTTTAAATCTTACCATTGCATCATCAGAATGGATAGACATGCTGACCGACATCCATAGTCAACCTCAGTATGGTTTCCACCCAGTGACCGACAAGTCACCATTAGTGATGATTGAGTACTCTTCACCTAACACTAACAAGCCTTTACATTTAGGACATGTGCGCAACAACTTGCTGGGTGCATCACTTGCTAATATCATGCAAGCTAATGGCAACAAGGTGGTAAAGACCAATATCGTAAATGATAGAGGTATCCACATTTGCAAGTCGATGTTAGCTTGGCTCAAATGGGGCAATGGAGAGACACCAGAATCATCTGGCAAGAAAGGCGACCACCTGATTGGCGACTATTATGTAGCCTTTGACAAGCACTACAAAGCCGAGGTAGAGCAACTAATTAACCAAGGTATGAGCAAGGAAGAGGCAGAGGTCAAAGCCCCACTCATCAAGGAAGCTCATGATATGTTGGTGAAATGGGAAGCAGGTGATCCTGATGTACGTGCCTTGTGGGAGAAAATGAACAGTTGGGTTTATGCTGGCTTCGATGAAACCTACAAACGAATGGGCGTTTCTTTTGACAAGATATACTACGAATCTAACACTTACATCGACGGCAAGAAAAAAGTGTTGGAAGGATTAGAAAAAGGGCTGTTTTACAAAAAAGAAGATGGCTCTGTATGGGCAGACCTCACACCTGAAGGACTTGACCATAAGCTTTTGCTTCGCTCAGATGGTACGTCAGTATATATGACACAAGATATTGGCACTGCTCAGCAACGCTTCAACGATTATCCTATTGATCAAATGATCTATGTAGTGGGTAATGAGCAGAACTACCATTTCCAAGTGTTGAGTATTCTACTTGACAAGCTAGGTTTTAAATGGGGCAAAGATCTGATTCATTTCTCCTATGGTATGGTAGAGTTGCCTAATGGTAAAATGAAAAGCCGCGAAGGCACTGTAGTGGATGCTGACGATCTAATAGATGAGATGGTAACCACTGCACAAGAAACATCACAGGAGCTAGGTAAACTTGACGGTCTGTCCACTGAAGAAGCTACAGAGATAGCACGCATAGTTGGAATGGGAGCATTGAAATATTTCATTCTTAAAGTGGATGCACGCAAGAATATGACGTTCAATCCACAAGAATCTATAGACTTTAACGGTAACACAGGCCCGTTTATCCAATATACTTATGCACGTATACGTTCAGTATTACGTAAGGCTGAAGAAGCTGGAATCCAAATCCCATCTGTGTTGAAAATGGATGTCCAACTGAATGACAAGGAAGAAAACCTGGTACAACATCTAGCAGATTTTCCTGCTACAATTACTGAAGCCGCCAAAGGTTATAGTCCATCGGATATTGCCAATTACACATATGACCTAGTTAAAGAATTTAATCAGTTCTACCACGACTTCAGCATCCTGCGAGAGGAAAACGAACAAGTGAAATTATTCCGATTAGTATTATCAGCTAATGTAGCAAAAGTAATACGACTGGCCATGAGCTTGCTCGGAATAGAGGTGCCAGAGAGAATGTAAAAGATTATATCTTAAATTTGAATCATCACTATGCAAAACTTAGTTATAGTTGAGTCACCAGCTAAAGCAAAGACCATAGAAAGATTCCTTGGTAATAATTACAAGGTAATGCCAAGCTATGGTCATATTAGAGACCTGAAAAAAAAGACATTTAGTATAGATACCGACACCTTTACTCCAGTATATGAAATCCCAGAGGACAAGCAGGATGTGGTAAATAAACTAATGTCACAGGCTAAGAAAGCCGACATGGTGTGGCTCGCTTCCGATGAGGACCGCGAAGGAGAAGCTATCTCATGGCATCTCACAGAAGTTTTAAAGCTAAAGCCTGAGACTACCAAGCGAATCGTGTTCCATGAGATTACGAAGAACGCCATACTGAAAGCCATTGAGGAGCCACGCGACATTGATATCAATTTAGTTAATGCCCAACAAGCACGTCGTGTGCTTGATCGCATTGTAGGTTTCGAGCTTTCACCCGTACTATGGAAAAAGGTAAAACCTGCTCTTTCTGCTGGACGAGTGCAAAGTGTAACAGTAAAGCTAATTGTGGAGCGTGAACGCGAAATTCAAGCGTTCCAGTCTAAAGCAGCTTTTCGCATAACGGCAGACTTTACATGGGAAAACAAAAACGGAAAGTCAAGTGAACTTAAAGCTGAACTAACGAAAAGATTCGCTACCGAAAAAGAAACTTTGGCGTTTCTGGAAAACTGCAAGAATGCACAATTCACTATTAAAGAGGTGGAAAAACACCCTGTAAAAAAATATCCTGCACCTCCTTTCACTACCAGTACTCTACAACAGGAAGCGAGCCGCAAATTAGGCTTTTCAGTGGCACAGACCATGCATTTAGCACAAGTATTGTATGAATCTGGTAAGATTACCTACATGCGTACTGACTCCGTGAATCTCAGCAGCCTTGCCATCAACACAAGTCACAAAGTCATTGCTGAACAGATGGGTGAGAAGTACGTTCACAACCGTCAGTTTACCACCAAGACCAAAGGAGCTCAAGAGGCACATGAAGCCATTCGACCTACCTATATAGAAAACGTTACCATAGAAGGTACTGGGGCAGAAAAACGCCTATATGATCTTATTTGGAAACGCACTATCGCATCACAGATGGCGGAAGCTGAATTAGAAAAGACTATAGTAACCATTAGCATGGACAACAATGACGAAGAATTTGTAGCTATTGGTGAAATGGTAAAGTTCGATGGCTTTCTCAAAATTTATCGCGAATCCACCGATGACGATAATGCTGAGGACGAAATCCGTCAGTTACCTTCCGTTGCCAAAGGGCAGACCCTAATCTATAAGAGCATTTGTGCTACAGAGCGTTTCAGTCAACAACCTACTCGATACACTGAGGCTGGATTAGTACACAAACTGGAGGAATTGGGAATTGGTCGTCCATCAACCTATGCTCCTACAATCTCAACTATACAACAACGTGAGTATGTGATGAAAGGTGATAAGCCTGGTGTTAAACGCAACTATCAGGTGATTACACTGACAAATAACAAGATTTCATCGAAGACTGCCACTGAGATGGCAGGTGTGGAAAAAGGCAAACTTTTACCTACAGACATAGGTATTGTGGTAAATGACTTCCTGAATGACAACTTCCCAAAAATAATGGACTATAACTTCACTGCCAATGTAGAGAAGGAATTCGATGATATAGCTGAAGGTAAGGAACAATGGACTGACACCATGAGATCCTTCTACAATAAATTCCATCCGATGGTAGAGAAAGCTACTTCCAAGAAAGGTGAATATAAGGTGGGGGAACGCTTATTAGGCAAAGACCCCAAGACGGGTAAGCCAGTAAGTGTAAAGATTGGTCGCTTCGGACCAATGGCACAGATAGGATCAGCAGAAGATTCTGTGAAACCACGTTTTGCACAACTGAAGAAAAACATGTCAATAGAAACCATTACTTTGGAAGAGGCACTCGATCTGTTTAAGTTACCACGCACTCTTGGCGAATATGAAGGAAAGACTGTTACAGTCGGAACAGGTAAGTTTGGTCCTTACATACATTACGACAGGTCTTATGCATCAGTTCCTAAGACTCTTGATCCATTGGAAATCACTTTGGAAGATGCATTAGAGCTGCTTAAGGACAAAGAAAACAGCGATGCCAAAAGACACCTCAAAAAGTTTGAGGAAGAACCTGACATGGAAATCATGAATGGACGCTATGGACCATATATTATCTACAAGGGTGTTAACTACAAGATACCTAAAACGGTAAAAGAGCCTACTGCTCTTACTTTAGAGGCTTGTAAAGACATTGTCGCCAAAGAAGAACAACGAAAAAGAACTAAAGGAACAACTGACGCAGAAGGGGCAACATCGAAAACTGTTCGTAAACGTAATTAATAAAAAGGGGCGGATAATTATCCGCCTCTCTTCATTTCCTCCAGAACCTTTCGGTAATATCATCAAACGTGCCTGCATTGTTTTGTCTATACATCCTTTGATTAGTAGTGGGCTTTCCTAAAGGACCCAAATGCCGTATATACGGCCCTACTTTGATGTAGTCAAAATCTGTTTTCTTTACAACTGAAGGAATACGTAACCTGCCACTATACCAACCAACCTTATACTGTGGGTATTCTTCATGGATATATTGTGCTAACTGATTTACTCCCTTTGGATCACAGTCACCACCCATGAAAGCTAGACAAGTAATATTTTTCCCATACTTAGTGATAAAGGCATCTATTGCATCAGTATCCAACGACAACCCGACATCTTCCCAAAGATAATGGCTGTGACAGCCAGGGCAATGACAAGGACAGTTAGATATATTGATAGCAAGGGTCACCTCATCAGGTATCTCTTGAAACACAACGTCAGTATTTACATACTTCAACATAAGTGTATCCTCTTATTTATTTGCAGAAGCGTAATATCTACGAGCAGCCTCTTCCTGGCGCTGTTGTGAGAAGTTACTTACCCTTTTGAGATATCCGATAATGCGAGTCATATAGTCAATATTCTTCGAATGGCAATGAGGACACTCATGGAGATAACGCTTGTCGATAGTACCACAATCGTTGCATATGGTATTAGGAATATTGAACGTAAAATAGTTGCAACCCTCTTTTGCAGCCACCTTCAACAATTGCTTATACTGATTCTTGCTAAGATGCTCTTCCAAATTCATATGCAACGCAGAACCTCCGGTAAGGTGTTCGATATATGGTGCACCATGTAGTTTGAACTTATCCAAGATGGTCAATGAGTCGTCTTCTACAACATAGAAATAAGAGTTATAACAATCTCGAGGCACAAAATAGCCATCCTCACGGTCCCACTTCGCATGTTTTACACCCACATTCTCAGCAGGAATCATCTCACAGTTGAACATCACGTCCTTAGTGCGGTACTGCTTGTTGTACTTCTCTATCAAGCCAAGGATACCTTGCACGAAGTGTAGATAATCATCGTTAGGCGTTATCTTTAAGCCCATAAATTCAGCAGCCTCCACTAAACCATTGATACCAATAGTAAGATACTGACGTGAAATATTTATATAACCTGCATCAAACAATGGCAACATACCATGTGCTTGCAATTCTTTCAGATTCTCATTATAAGCCAACTGCACCTTGTGGCACAGATCAATGATGGTACCCAAGTATTCCAAGTAATCCAACCTATGGTTCACGGCATACTGTACACAACGGTTGAGGTTAATAGTCAACACACTCTTTGAACCTGTAGACACGCCACCAGCGCCTAATGTATAGCTGAAACCATTGTCAGTAATCTCATTGCGTAATCGACAGCAAGAACTCAAAGAGTCAGCATTATCACTCATATAGGTAAAGAATGAATGACCCTCAGCATACATCTCAGCTGTGAAATCCCCCCACTCAGGATCGAGACAATCTCCATCCTTATTGGTTAGAAGAGCCATGGTTTCTACTGGGAAAGTAAGCAATGTCTTTGTACGTTCCTTGTTAAACCACTTCATGAAACGTTTCTGCAGCCATGAAAGACCTTCCCAATCAGGTCTTGAGCCGTCTGGAAAATAGAACTCGCCAAAAATACTGTCGAAGTAATATTTATCATAGTAAGCAATATTCCAGAACACAGCCTGATAGTTACGTGCGCCAGTCGGTTGATTCAGTGTATAGACAATCTGCTCGAAGCAGTCGGTAATTACCTTGTCGATAGTGCGCTTCTTCAAACTAAGATCTGCTTGATCATTTGGACGTTTATAATAATCTTCTCCATACTCCTTACCAATGAAATAATTCATGTACATTAGGAACTCTGGAGTTGCGCATGCACCACTCAGCATACTGGATACCATGAAAACCATATTCACAAAACTACCACAGAAACTCTTTAGGTTGGTAGGTGCTGTACTGTTGCCACCTATTGAGATAGTACCGCCGATCAGCCATGGATACATAGTAATAGAAGCACAATAATTGGCTAGACTTGTCTCGTCATTCTTATATATAAAATGGTGTGTCAGTTTATTGATATACTCATCAGCCAACTGCTTTCCATACATTTTCTTGATACGGTCAGTAAGCAAACGACGATTCAAACGGATGAAATTTGATTTGGGCAACTCACCTATCAAAGTTGCAATATTCTTATGTTCTACGTTTGCATTAGCATCATATTTTGATCCAGATGCTGCATTTACCGAGTCACAATAATCAGCTAAGAACTGCAACTTGGCAAGTGTCTCTCTGTCTTCAGAGTGTTGTTGGCGATACAACATGAACGACTTGGCCACTTTATAGAATCCTTCACGCATTAAAGCCTCTTCCACTTGGTTTTGGATATCTTCCACCTTGATATCATCATGCATATCCAAATGGCTCAGTATCTTCGAAATAGTACCTAGATCAGCAGGTTGTTCCACACTCTCGAATGCCTTTACTATAGCATTCATAATTTTGTCTAAAGAGAAGCGATCTTTAGATCCGTCGCGCTTGGTAATTGTAAAGTTTTTAATTTCCATCATATCTGATATTGCTAATTTTCCATGGTAATCTTATCTTAGAAAGTTTCCCATTTTGGAAAACTTTTGAAAAAAAACTTCTCAAAAAGTTTCCCGTTTTGGAAAACCGAACGTGGTTACAAAGATACAACTTTTCTATAACATTGTACCATAAAGGCACATTTTTTTTGAAAAAATTTAGAGACAACCTGTATGTCATTTAAAGACAAAGTCGTATCTTCGCAGCTGTAATTATTCAACAATGCTTGTATGAAATTTATTGATAAATGGTGGAACCCTTTGATGGGATTGTTTTTCCCTAGTTATTGCATAACTTGTGGAAGAAGGCTATATGACAACGAACAAGTCATCTGCGAATCGTGTCTAAAAAAAGTACCTCGTACCATGTACCACACATGGGAAGATAATCCAATGATAAAACAATTCTGGGGTAAGTTCCCTACAGGAAAAGCTACTGCTTGGTTCTTTTATACACATGGCTCCCCATATGCCCACATGATTCATCTTTTTAAATACCACGGCCGTAAAAAGATAGCCTACAAACTTGGGCAATTGATGTCCTTTGAGATAAAACCATCTGGCTTTTTTAAAGATATAGATTGTGTTGTTCCTATTCCACTTCATAAAGAAAAAGAAAGACAACGTGGATACAATCAAAGCGAATGGCTTGCACGAGGTATCGCCGATGCTACAGGTTTGATGGTGGTTACCAATGCTGTGGAACGGACTTCTCCCACAATGACACAAACAAGAAAAACAACAAGAGAGAGATTTGATAATATGAAAGACGTTTTCAAATTAAAAGATGGCAACGCTCTAGTGAACAAGCACATTTTACTAGTGGATGACGTAATGACAACATCTGCCACCCTAACCGCTTGTGCAGATGCCCTTCGAGAAGTGAAAGGCATAGAATTTAGCATACTTACACTGGCATTGAGTAGCCAATAATAATAGCCATGCTTTTTCAAAAAACAAAAAGGGTGTTTGATATTTGGTGTTCTCAAAATTTCTTTATTATTTTGTAGTTTTTAGGAAAAATTTAAACGTTATGCAACGAACAATTGAACTTAACAACGATATTGCAGAAATACCACAGCTGTCAGATTTTATTGATAGCTTTGCCGAAGAAATCGGGTTGGATTTTTCGTTGACTATGAGCCTCAATCTTGCTATAGAAGAGGCTGTTGTCAATGTGATGAAGTATGCGTACCCACAAGGGGCACAGGGAAAGATAGATATTTCTGCTAACATTGACGGAGATGACGTTGTTTTTATCATCAGCGATTCAGGTGTAGCTTTTAACCCTACGACTAAATCAGAAGTAGATATTAACCAAATGGCAGAAGACCGTCCTATCGGTGGGTTAGGTATTCACTTAGTTCGTAATATTATGGATAGCGTACAATATGAGCGATTAAATGGTAAGAACATATTGACTTTACGAAAGAATAAGAGGGCATAAACAGAAGTATATAATGGGCGAAGTAACAACATTTTTTGGATTGTCTTTACAGATATGGCTGGTTATCATTATGGTGATTGGCCTATTCTATATGCTTACACGCACACGCGTCCCAGCAGAAGTTACTTTCCTTGGTGCTGTTACTTTTCTGCTTGCCACTGGCGTAATTGCCGAACACGATGTTTTGGAAGCATTTGGTTCTGAGACCATATTAGTTACAGGCGCTTTCTACATTATTATGGCTGGGCTCATGACAACAGGGGTGCTTTACTGGTTGAGCAAATATCTTCTTGGCGAGCCATCATCTTTCAAGCAGGCTATTCTCAAACTAATGGCACCAGCAGCCTTATTAAGTGCCATGCTAGGTTGCTCCGAAGTTACTCATCTATTTACCAATATGGTGAAGATTTGGGCACGCAAATTGGCCATTACTCCTTCTAAATTACTGATGCCTTTGAGTTATGCCGCTACTTTAGGTGGCATGTGTACTCTTTTAGGGCATACATCAAACCTGGTGGTAGCCGGCCTTTATGTAGAGCAAACTGGTCAAGCTCTCAACTTGTTTGCCCCGTTGATTCCTGGTTTGGTTTGCACCATAGTAGGCATTGCCTTAATGATTCTTTTACGAAACAAAATTCCCCCTAGGGAATCACCGGAGGTCTCATTCGAGGAGACAAGCGACTATACTGTTGAGTTGTTAGTCCCTACCGATAACGAAGCTGTCATGCAGACTATCGATGAAGCTGGATTGAGAAACGTTCATGGTGGCTCATTAATTGAGATTATTCGTTTCGACAAGGAGGTCATTTCTCCTGTTCCACCAGATGAGTATATTTTCGGCGGTGACCGTCTAATTTACTCAGGACAGATCAACGAACTGCTGGAGTTGAAGAATAGTCATGGCCTGGTAGCTGCAAACCATCATGTATATAATATCAACGAGATAGACACCAACCGCAAATTGCGTACCGCTTACGTGAACTTTGGTAGTGAGTTAATTGGCACGAGTATGTGCGAAAACAACTTTGAGAAAAGAAGTGACATGGTCTTAGTAGCTGTTGCAAGACAAGGGAAACGAGTGGATGAACAACCACGCCAAGTCGTTCTGCAAGCTGGCGACACCCTACTTTTGGAATGTCCGTCAAAAAGAAACAACGATTTAGAAAATTCTTATAAACGAGCACTGATATTCTTTGACTCTCAGTTCGTTCCTCAACTAGGGCTACGCACTATCGTATCAGCAAGTATTTTGGTGCTTATGTTTATGTTATCATCATTCCAGGTAGTTCCTCTGATTACCTCTACCATGTTAGCAGCAGGTGCCATGCTCATATTTAAATGTTGCCGAATGGATAGCGTAACCAAGTATATCGACTGGAACTATCTCTTGACTTTGGGTGCAATGATGGTGTTCTCTGTTGCCATCTCCAAAACGGGAATGGTAACCATCATTTCCAACCCTATTTTGAAATTCTGTGGTGAAAACCCCTATATGGTAATGGTGGTAATGTGCCTCTTGGCATCTCTAATGAGCGAGGTATTTAGCAACGTATCCGCTGCTGCGGTGTTCTTCCCCATCATTTATCACCAAGCTATTTCGCTAGGTTGTGCACCCATGCCATTTACCATAGCCTTGATGACGTCCGTCACCATCAGCTATGCAACACCCCTAGGTTCGCTTACCCATATGCAGATTTTTGGCCCTGGAGGATTCAAGTTCACCGACTTTCTCCATTTGGGAGCTTGTATGCACCTAATACTATTGGCTGTGAACTTAGTAACTGTGATTTTATTATTTCCTTTAAAATAATAACATAAAAAATATTGAAAAATGAACACTACGATTAAAGAAGAAGAAGGCAAGATGATTGCATTTTTTAGTGGAAGACTTGACACTTTGGCAGCTGTACAAACAGCCAAGGATGTTCAGTGCGTAATTGACTCTGACTGCAAGGAGGTAGAACTTGACTGCCAAGAATTGGAATACATCAGCAGTTCTGGCCTGCGTATTTTCATCAGTATCTTGAAGAGCGTAAAAGCAAGAAAGGGCACTGTTGTGGTAAAGAATATCAATGACGAGATTAAAAAGGTTTTTGAGATGACTGGCTTTAACAAGTTGTTTATCATAAAATGATGAAAGCCTTTTAAGCCTCGATAGACACAAGAGAGGGGACGCTGTTATGCGTCCCCTCTCTTGCTCTTCCTCTTGGACTTGAACCAAGGACCCTCTGATTAACAGTCAGATGCTCTAACCGACTGAGCTAAGGAAGAATAAATAAAATAAGAATGCACTCTGCTCTTCCTCTTGGACTTGAACCAAGGACCCTCTGATTAACAGTCAGATGCTCTAACCGACTGAGCTAAGGAAGAATTTTGTTTTATTTTCTTAAATGCGGTGCAAAATTAATAGGATATTTTGAAATATGCAATATCTTTGCAAAAAAAATCTTTATATGGATAAAATTTTAGGAATTGGCAATGCATTGACCGATGTTTCTGTAATCCTAAGAAGCGACGAAATACTGAAAGAGTTGGACCTGCCTAAGGGCGGAATGGTACATATAAATGATGAATTGTTTGAGAGAATACAACAGATGATAGAACAACATAATGTCACCATCACTCCTGGAGGTTCCATAGCTAACTCATGCAGGGCAATGGGACACCTCGGTGTCCCTGTAGGTTTTATTGGCAAAGTTGGACTCGACAAAGTTGGCCAAAACTATGCTAAGAGTTTAACAGATGTTGGTGTAGAAAATATGATGGTAGTGTCACCAGTCTTAAGTTCAGGCGTGTGTACTTCATTTATTTCACAAGGAGGAGAGCGCACCTTTGCCGATCATATGGGAGCTTCAATCGACCTGAGAGCTGAAGACCTAAAGCCAGAAATGTTCAATGGGTACCAATACCTTTACCTTGAAGGCTATCTAGTACAAAACCATGCATTAATAGAACAAGGAGCAAAGATGGCCAAAGAAGCAGGTATGAAGGTGGCTATGGATATGGCAAGCTATAACATCATACTTGAAGACCACGACTTCTGCACATATTTAGTAGATAAATATATCGATTATATATTTGCAAATGAAGAAGAGGCAAAAGCTTTTACTGGTCATGAACCTTACGAAGCTGCCAAGATGTTGACACAATATTGTGATATTGCCATTGTTAAAATCGGAGTAAAGGGTTCTTTAGTTGCAACAAAACAAGAAGTGATTCAAGAGCCAGCATTGCCTGCCCAATGCGCAGACACTACTGGTGCAGGTGATTACTATGCAGCTGGATTCCTTTATGGCTTGTCAAACAACTATACGCTACGTCAGTGCGCTAAAATTGGCTCTATAGTAGGAGCAGAAGCAGTGAAAGTTATAGGCACAGAACTTCCACAAGAAAAATGGACTGAAATCAAACATAAAATTGCTAAAATATGAAAAGACTGAAAAATTGGCATGCCG
>JAEEOD010000235.1 GCA_016284115.1 Bacteroidaceae bacterium | reverse complement strand
GATCAATTATGAGATTTCACTGAGTATCGACAAACTGTTTAATATTCATACGGCTGTGCTAGGTAATAGTGGAAGCGGCAAGTCGAATACCATAGCCCATATCCTGCATGAGATATACAGAAAGGAACAGAACGAGGCATTTGGAGCCAAGACTATTATCTTTGATGCTAATGGGGAGTACCCGAATGCTTTTGGCTCTGAAGCTAATCTGTCTACGAGCATTAAGCCTGTGTTCTATAAACCCAACATTGATAAGGCCGAGAATGGCTATCATGTGTTTCAACTACCGTACTATCTGATGAATTTGGACGAATGGTTGTCTTTCCTGATGGCATCAGAGCGAACACAGAAGCCATTCTGGGACAATGTCTTGCAGCTTTGCTATAAGTTCTATAAGATATTCAATGCACAGACGAACGAGGATGTAAGGAAGTTTGTGAACTACGTAAAATGGAAATTACACCTAGTGCTGCTGAACATTGTTACAAGGATTGACAGTGATACCTCGAAGATGACAGCTGCCAAAGGCGCGATTTCTGCTCTACATAAGGCATGTGCAAGTAGTCTTGGAGACAATGTGGATGAAGGTATAAAGAAAGATTTCCTTGATTTTCTGGATATATGCGACAATCTCTGTGTGATTAACTATGGCAACAATAACGACTCGCTGGTAAATGCGTTGAAGTTGTTTGTCAGTGATAATGAACAGAAATATGTATATTTAGAGGCAATTACTAATAGGGGTAATATAGAAGGTTATGAGTGCAAGCTGTCATCAAGGCCTAAAGAACAATGCTTTCTTCAGATAGACGAGAAAGAGGCTTTGGAGGTGGACAGCCACAACCTGCGCCCCGGAGAGTATTTCGACTACAACTATCTGAAAACTGCAGTAGAAATCGTTCTGATTGAAGAGGAGGCCAGAGGGAATCTTAGAATTCGTGATTTTATCTCTACGCTTATCAGTAGACTGGATTTCTTCCTGAACAACAAGGAGTGCGACTTCATGAAAGTGGCCCCCCATCAGTTTGCAAACGATGAGGAGTATTTAAAGGAAGTTTTTGGCATCTCGGACGGAGAAGAGCTAAAGCATCAACTGATAACCATTGATTCGAGCGAGGTTGGTACTGACATCCTTGAACTTATGACTAGCGTAGTGTCGAGAATGATATTTGACTATCGGAAGAAGAAGGTTGGCGATACACGACATGAAAGACCTATACACCTGATACTTGATGAAGCGCATCGCTATATTCATAAGGATACTAACTATATCATGCGGGAGAACATCTTTGAGAAAATAGCCCGTGAAGGCAGAAAGTACTCGCTCTATTTGATAATCTCATCGCAGCGACCATCTGAGTTATCGCAGACGGTATTGTCGCAATGTGGAAACTATATTGTGCATCGCATACAGAATGAAATTGATATGAAGTATGTCTATTCGGTGTTGCCGTATTTTTCGGAAGATTATTTATCGAAGATAAAGCTGGCTGTGCCTGGTGAGGCGTTGATATTTGGAAATTGTGTGCCAATGCCGCTAATGGTAAAAGTGGAAGAGGCTAAACCCTCACCAGACAGTAGGAACTGTGCGGTGAGCGAGGAATGGTATAAATATGAAACACAATAATGAAATGGCATAACAAGGTTTAAAAGATACGTAAGCACCCATTTTCTTTTTAAGCGTTCATATGTAAGCAGCCTGTTTTAACGTGTTTATTCTTTGAAAGCGTACAAAGCCCGAGCGGTACAAGATAATCCTTTAGAACAAATAGAAAACAGACCTGTACCTTACTTGGTCATTTATGAATAATCAAATTGAATTAAATGGAAAGTCTCGATAATCAAATAGTTGTCAGTATTCGGTGCTTGACCTACAATCACGCACCATACATTCGCCAATGCCTGGATGGATTCGTAATGCAAAAAACGAACTTTCGTTTTGAAGCAATTGTTCACGATGATGCATCAACTGATGGTACTCAAGATATTATTAGAGAGTATGAAAAGAAATATCCTGATATAATAAAACCTATTTATGAAAAAGAGAATCAGTATTCAAAGCATGATGGTTCTTTGGGGCGAATAATGAATTCTGCGATGTCACCATCATCTAAGTATATCGCAGTATGCGAAGGTGATGATTATTGGACAGACCCGTATAAACTTCAAAAACAGGTAGGTTATTTGGAAACTCATCCTGAGTGTGGATTGGTTCATACGAAACATAAAAAGCTTGTTGAAGAAACCGGTGAGTTCAAAGATGGATGGGCAGAAGAAACTGATTTTGAAAAGAACCTTATTCGGAATCGTATATGCACATTGACTACTTGTTATAGATCATCATTTTTAGTTGACTATGCTAAAGAGATTCAACGGAGTCCAAATTGGCCGATGGGAGATGCACCGTTATGGCTTTATATTATG
>JAEEOD010000234.1 GCA_016284115.1 Bacteroidaceae bacterium | reverse complement strand
AGGAACTTAAGCAGCAGAAGAAGTTTGGGCTGGTGTTTGAAGACCATCTGCCTGAATATACGTTCCTTTATGATGTGTCCGTCAGAGAAGGCAGTTTGGTGGCCAAGCGATTTGCCAAGGATGACGAAGAGCGCAGTGTGTATTATTGTGTGAAGAAGATTGATGACGGAAAGGCAACATGCATAGAGCAGACGGAGAATAAAAAAGAGGTTGTCTTGCCATTAGGCGACATTATTGCCATTGCGCTGTTTGGCCAACCCATCTATCCGAGTCTTATACACATGGACGAGGTGAAGAACGCACCCGACAGCGATTTGTGGCATGCGCTCATCGAAGCGGAGAATTATCATGCTTTGCAGTTGTTAGAATATCTTTATGCAGGGAAGGTGGATTGTATTTACATTGACCCGCCGTACAATAACAGAAATAGAACTTGGAAATATAATAATGACTATGTTGACGAAAAAGACTCCTATAAGCATAGTAAATGGCTGAGCATGATGAAGAAGCGTCTATTTCAGGCAAAGAAGCTATTAAATCCAAGCGACTCAGTACTTATAGTGACGATAGATGAAAAAGAATATTTACGTCTTGGATTACTGCTTGAAGAAATTTTTCCTGATGCAAGAATTCAAATGATAAGTAGTGTAATTAATCCTGCTGGTGTAAGCAGAATTGGAGAGTTCTCAAGGACAGACGAATACATATTCTTTATAAAAATAGGAGACTCTTCTCCATCCGCATTGCATCTTAATAATGACTGGAGAGGAAAGATTAAGGGAGGCTATAAAGACAAACTACGTTGGAATGGATTATTGAGGTCAGGCACTTCTCCTACAAGAAAAGGACATGAACTAACCTTTTATCCAATATTTGTTTCAGAAAACGGAAAAAAGATAATAAAGATAGGCGACCCTATAGGGGAAGGTGTTGACAGAAACACAGTTAAGCCAATTGAGGGTTTAAAAACAGTTTGGCCAATTCGGTCTAACGGCGAAGAAGGAAGATGGAATATTGGTGTTACGAGACTAAAAGAGGCTTACTCAAAAGGCTATGTACGTTTGGGAAAATTTACTGATAATGGAATGGCGATTTCATATTTGAAAGAAGGTGAAGAAGCGAAGATAACTAATGGAATATTCGAAGTCGTAGGGAATAGAGATGATGGTTCTGTCATTGTGAACGAAAATGATTATGTTGCGAAATTCGTACCAGGGACACAATGGTGGATACCATCGCATGATGCTACTCAATTAGGAACAAAAATACTCAACTCAATAATTGGAAGCGGGAAATTCGATTTCCCCAAATCCCTCTATGCCGTTCACGATGCCATTCGTTTCTTTGTCGCCAACAAGCCCAATGCCCTTATTGTCGACTTCTTTGCAGGCAGCGGAACTACCCTGCATGCAGTGAATCTGCTGAATGCTGAGGATGGTGGTCATCGCCAATGTATCATGGTGACGAATAATGAGGTCTCAGCGGAAGAAGAGGACAGGTTGAAGGCAGCGGGCTACCATCCAGGACAGGAAGAGTGGGACAAATGGGGCATAGCAAGATATGTGAACTGGCCTCGCACCAAATGCAGTATACTTGGCATGGACGTCAACGGCGAACCATTGAAGGGTAACTACCAGACCTATCTCAAACAGGAAAAAGAAAAGGAGAGAACCATCAGACAGATTACGCTGATTGATGACCCCTCATCACTCAAAACAGCGCAGAAGAAAGAGTTGGTTGCGCTCTGCTGTCAGGGGAAACTGCCTCAGAATCTCGTCAAGGCTGATTCAAAGTTTATCGTCTCTGAAGAACATCCCTGCTCTATCCTCTTTGACATCAACTATGCGGAAGAATGGCTCGACGAACTTGACGGGCAAGACCACATCACTGAGTTGTTTATTGTTACTAGGAACACGGCAGCCTTTAAACAGCTGAAGGAAGAGTTACAAAACCTGCTGGGCAATATCGTAACGGAAGAACCCGTAGTCCGCCCCATGTCAGAAGGCTTCAAGGCGAATGTAAAATACTTCAGGCTGGGCTTCTTGGACAAGAATGCCGTAGAACTGCATCGACAGTTTAAGGAACTGCTTCCCATGCTGTGGATGAAGGCTGGTGCAAGGGGGGAATGTCCGCAATTGGACAGTGAAGTAATACCTGACTACATGATTTGCGAGCAGAACAGGATGGCCATACTCGTCAATGATACATGTTATGCTGACTTCCGCAATCTGCTGAAAGGGCGAACGGACATTGAGACCATCTACTTCGTGGAGGACTCTGACTACACGTATCAATCAATGGTCAGGCCCTTCCACTGGGCCAAGACCTACCAACTATATCGTGACTACTTAGACAATTTCACCATCAATTATGAGAGACATTAATGAAATAGGTTTCCAGACAACGGCACTCAACGAATTGATAGACCGTTGCAAGCGAGCACAAAAAGGATATACGGAATACAGGGAAAGCCATATCTTCTCTATGTCGGCACCTACAGGTTCTGGCAAAACTATCATTATGGCAAGCCTCATCGAAGCCATCCTTCGTGGTGGCAGACCCAACTGTCCGGCACAGACAGATGCCGTGTTCCTGTGGCTGTCAGACGATCCAGAACTGAACAAGCAGTCCATGGAAAAGATAGAACGGCACGCAGACAAGTTGGGAGAAAAGGTTTGCGTTATTATCGAAGGCGACAAGTTCTTTGACAAAGAGTTGGCAGATGGGCACATTTATTTCCTGAACACCGATAAACTACGAGAGGGCAGCAAACTCGTCAGCAATAAGAAGGACGAACGTGAGTACACCATCTGGCAGACCATCCAGAACACGATAGAAAGCAAGGGCCAGCGCTTTTTCGTCATCATTGACGAGGCGCACAGAGGAATGATAGAAGGTAGCAAGGAGAAACAGGAAGCCAACTCCATCATGCAGAAATTCATCTTTGGCAGCCCTACCGACAGGATGAGCCAGATGCCCATAATCATTGGTATGAGTGCTACCCCTGAGCGGTTCAACAAACTGATTGGCAATGTCGAGGCCAACAGACTGAAGCCCGTCAACATCAGTCCTGCTGACGTGAGAGGTGCGGGCCTGCTGAAAGACAAGATAGAGATAAAGTATGTTGGCGAGAGCCAGATACAGATGGAGTTCTCTATCTTGAAATGCGCTGCCCACGAATGGAAAGAGAAATGCGAGAGGTGGCACAACTATTGTAAAGGCAAAGACGAGCAGGTGAACCCCATTTTCATCATACAGGTGGAGAACAAGAACTACAACAGTACGTCAGCCACCGACCTTGAGGCCTGCATAGAGGCCATAGAGGAAGAAACGGGTATGAAGTTGATGAAGGGCGAAGTGGTTCACACCTTTGGCGACAAGAACGATTTGAACCTGAAAGGACTGGTTGTCCCGCACATGGAACCGTCGCGGATACAGGAGAACGAGACGGTTAAGATAGTGTTCTTCAAAGACCGTATCACTACCGGCTGGGATTGTCCGAGGGCAGAGACCATGATGTCGTTCAGAAGGGCAACCGCCCCCACCTATATTGCCCAGCTCATGGGCAGAATGGTGAGAACGCCACTCAAAAGAAGGATTCACGGTGACGAGACGCTAAACAGCGTTTATCTTTATCTGCCGCATTTCGACAAGGAAACTGCGGAGTCTGTGGTGAAGGCTTTGCATGATGACGGCTATGACAATGTATCGTCGAGTTCTGCCAATTCCAAGGAGATACAAGTGCTCAACCTGGATGAAAGCAAGCGAGAGGTCTATGACTGGATAAAAGGCATACAGATAGACACATGGGAGGTGAAGCACTGGAAGATCAACAGCTATCTGACATCGCTTGCCAGACTCTCAACCCTTATCATGATGCAGGGCATAGATCCAAAGGCCAAACAAACGGTGGTTGACGGTCTGACAGAAAGGGTGAGAAAGTATGTGGAGCAACTAAAAGCGCAGCAACAGTACGACGAGAAGATGGAGTCGTTGTCAACATTCATGATGAAAGGAGGCAGCATCGACTTCTTGGTAGACACACAGCTTACGGACTCTGAAACACAATCTAATGAGATTAGCGAGAAGGACATCCTAAGAGAGTTCAGCTACTCAGAGTCGAAACTGGCATCGCTGGGCATAGGTGTCAACTACTGCAAGACGGCTCCTGAGACGGATGACTTGTTACGCCTGAGAAAAGAGTTCATTTTGTTCACCCTTTCTGAGGCCTGTATGGATGACGCGGAGGAATATGCCACAGACCTGTTTCTGAACTATCAAAACAAATATGGCGGCGAACTCTCAAAAGACGA
>JAEEOD010000233.1 GCA_016284115.1 Bacteroidaceae bacterium | reverse complement strand
AATGCTGGTGACTTACTCTTGTCCTCCAGCACCTGACGGCCCTTTCTTACTAATTGCTGAATTGTAGGCATTTTACTTGTTTTTTATATATTATTATTTTAATTAAATTCAAAACTATACATTTTGGGCTGCAAAGTTACAAATAATCTTTGAAACAACAATGCCGTTTTCTTAATTTTTTCTAAAAATTTCTGAGAAGGGGATTTAGAGGGATTTTTCTCAGCTTTCCAAACTCATTTGATGATTCTACCAAAAAGAAGAAATGTGTTTCGCGCGCGTATATATAAATAAGGTAAACAAGATATTTGTTAAGGCTGTATATTTACTAGTAGTAAACGGGACATTTAGTTCTAGTAAACGGGGCGTTTAGTACCGCCTAAAAAATCCTCCAAAGAATATCCAAACTTGCTTATAGTTATCGATAAAAAGGCACGAAAAAAGCCGCAGACTTATAAGTCTTGCGGCTCTATTTCTCAGTTCAGGCTTGAAATTATGCCTTCACGCCATTGTACTCGTCAGAAACGGTAAGTTTCTTGCGACCCTTTGCACGTCTTGAAGCCAGCACTCTGCGACCATTAGCGGTTGCCATTCTTTCACGAAAACCGTGCTTGTTCTTTCTCTTCCTGTTAGAAGGTTGGAATGTTCTTTTCATTGCTCTTTATATTTTTACGTTATTATTTTTAATCACAATCGGGCTGCAAAATTAGATACTTTTTCTAAAATAAGCAAGAGATAAATCTTTTTATATCGAAACTTTTTGTGTTTTTTATCAATTTCAGCTATCTTTGCATCGCAAAAATGAGTAAAATCGAGTAAAAACTATAAAAACAAACGAGTATGATTAATGCCCAAGACATTAAAATCGGTACCGCTATCCGCATGGATGGCAAATTGTATTTCTGCATTGACTTCCTGCATGTAAAGCCAGGTAAGGGTAACACATTCATGCGCACCAAGCTGAAAGACGTGGTGAGTGGCTATGTTTTAGAGCGCCGTTTCAACATCGGTGAGAAGCTGGAAGATGTTCGCGTAGAGCGCCGTCCTTATCAATATCTGTATAAAGAAGGTGAAGATTTCATATTCATGAATCAGGAAACTTACGATCAGTTGCCTATCGCCAAGGAAATCATCAATGGTGTTGACTTCCTGTTGGAAGGTATGGTGGTAGATGTAGTATCTGATGCATCAACAGAGACTATCCTTTATGCTGACGTTCCTGTAAAGGTACAGATGAAGATTACCTATACTGAGCCAGGACTGAAGGGTGATACAGCTACCAACACACTGAAGCCTGCTACCGTTGAGAGTGGTGCCGAAGTACGTGTTCCTCTGTTCATCAACGAGGGTGACACCATCGAAATCGACACTCGCGATGGTTCATACGTTAGTCGTGTAAACGTAAAGTAATCAACTGAGTTAAAGAACATTTAGACTGCTCCCTTGTGTCAAGCATAGGAGCAGTCTTACTATCTAAAGAGGTTTGCCCACGATGAGGTTTTCTGTAATCGTTCCTGTATATAATCGTCCTGATGAGGTGGATGAATTACTACAAAGTCTGAAGACACAAAGCACGAAGGACTTTGAGGTCATCATCATCGAGGACGGCTCTACCCTGCCCTGCAAGGAGGTCGTGGAGAAATACCAGGAAGCAATCGACATTCAGTATTTCGTCATCGAAAACGCAGGACCAGCAGGGGCTCGCAATGTGGGCATCGAGAAAGCCAAAGGCGAATACATCATTTTCTTCGACTCTGATTGTATCATTCCACAAAGCTATTTCAAAACCGTAGAGCAGGCGTTGAACGAAACCCATGCCGATGCCTTTGGAGGGCCCGACAAGGCACATGAATCCTTTACCGATGTGCAGAAAGCCATCAACTACTCGATGACTTCCTTCTTTACGACGGGAGGCATTCGTGGGGGCAAGCAAAAGATGGACAAGTTCTTCCCTCGTAGCTTCAATATGGGCATACACCGAGAGGTGGCACAAGCATTGGGAGGTTTCTCGAAGATGCGCTTTGGCGAGGATATCGATTTCAGCATCCGCATTGTGAAGGGGGGCTACAAAAGTTGTCTGTTTTCTGAGGCTTGGGTATTTCACAAGCGTCGCACTGACTTGAAGAAGTTCTTCAAGCAAGTGAACAACTCGGGCATTGCGCGCATTAACCTCTACAAGAAATACCCCGATTCTCTGAAGTTGGTGCATACCTTACCAGCTATCTTCACCTTGGGAGTGGGCTTTTTAGTACTATTATTGATTATAGGTGTACTAGTGAGCATAGCTATTCAGACGGGCATTATCAACCTAGACCCACCTTTTGGTTTGATGATTTGCGCTCTTGCCTTATTGCCTTTATTACTGTTCTCGCTCATCATCTTCGTGGATGCAGCTATCAAGAACAAGAGTTTGAAAATAGGTTTGTTGGCCGTCAAGGCATCCTTCGTACAACTATTGGGCTATGGAAGTGGCTTCCTCAGGGCTTGGTGGAAACGATGTGTGAAACAAGAAGGAGAGTTTGAGGCGTTTAAAAAGAATTTTTATCAATAAACAATTAACCATTCATTCATAACAAAATGGAGAAGTTATCAATCAATCATTGGGCAGAAGAAGATCGCCCTCGTGAAAAAATGATGTTGAAAGGTGCCGAGGCACTGAGTGTGGCAGAGTTATTGGCTATCCTTATAGGTAGTGGCACCAGAGAAGACAGTGCCGTATCACTGATGCAGAAAGTGTTGGCACATTGTGACAACAACCTGAACACCCTCGGCAAGTGGAGTCTCAACGACTTCACCTCGTTCAAAGGGGTTGGTCCAGCTAAGGGCATCACCATTATGGCCGCTATGGAGTTGGGAAAACGAAGATCAATGCAGGAACCCATAGAAAGACCCATCATCAAAGAATCAACAGATATCTACAAAATTTTTCATCCTTTGTTGTGTGACATTCCCCAAGAGGAATTCTGGATTTTGTTGCTGAATCAAGCCGCTAAGGTGATAGATAAAGTACGCATCAGTAAAGGGGGTATTGACCAAACTACGGTAGATGTGAGAAGTATCATGAGAGAAGCTATCCTCTTGCGAGCCACACAAATAGCTGTGGTACATAATCATCCTTCAGGCAACATGAAACCAAGTAACGAGGACATCAACATCACTAACAAAATCAAGAAAGCAGGCGATTTGCTAAACATTCGACTTATAGACCACGTGATTGTTACGGAAACCCATTTCTATAGTTTTCACGACCATGGGTTATTATAAGCCCTTTGACTTGCACCATTCAATGAAATATTCTATTTTTGCACTTGATTAGAAAAAGGATATGGAAAAATTCGCATTAGAAGAAAAAATAGTGGAGATGCTCAAGACCGTTTATGACCCTGAGATTCCTGTCAACGTATATGACTTAGGTCTGATATACAAGATTGACGTGAATGAGGAGGGGGAAGTAAACATTGACATGACGCTAACAGCTCCTTCATGTCCTGCAGGTGATTTCATAGCAGAAGACATTCGCATAAAAGTCAACTCCATCAAGGAGGTGAAATCTACCAATATCAACCTCGTGTTCGAGCCTGAATGGGACAAGGACATGATGTCGGAAGAAGCAAAACTGGAATTAGGATTTATGTAGCAAGATAGCTTATGAAAAAAGTGTTTTTCCTTTCGGATGCACATTTAGGCTCACTAGCGATAGAGCATGGACGCACGCAAGAGCGCAGATTGGTGAATTTCCTCGAGAAAATCAAACACCAGGCAGATGCTATCTATCTGATGGGCGATATGTTTGACTACTGGTACGAGTTCAAAACAGTAGTCCCCAAGGGCTATACACGATTTTTAGGCAAGTTGTCTGAGTTGACAGATATGGGTGTCGAGGTACACTTCTTTACAGGCAACCATGATATTTGGTGCTACGACTACCTCCCCAAGGAGTGTGGTGTTATCCTACATAAGGAGCCTTTGACAACGGAAATCTATGGCAAGGAGTTCTATTTGGCACATGGCGACGGATTGGGTGATCCCCAAGTGACATTCCAGTTGCTGCGCTCAATGTTTCATAGCCGTTTTTTGCAAAGGTTGTTTTCGATGATCCACCCTCGATGGAGCGTTGCCTTCGGCTTGCAATGGGCTAAACATAGTCGCATGAAGCGCAAAGACGGCAAAGAGCCTGAGTATATGGGAGAAGACAAAGAACACTTGGTGTTATGGACCAAAGAATACCTCAAGAGTCATCCTGGCATCAACTACTTTATCTATGGGCATCGACATATTGAACTGGATCTTTCTTTGAACGAGAATACAAGAATGTTAATTTTGGGCGATTGGATCAATAGTTTTACCTATGCCGTCTTTGATGGCGAGACCATGTTTCTGGATAATTTTATCGAAGGAGAAACCATACTCTAAACACTATAATAACAATACTATGAAAAAGTCATTCATCATCCTGTTGGTAGCCACTTTAGCATCCATCTCTACTCTTGGTTTTGCACAACACAAAGCCCCCAAATGGTTGGAGGAGGCTGTGTTTTATCAGATATATCCTTCCTCTTTCATGGATAGTGACGGTAATGGTATAGGCGACTTACCAGGCATTACCAGTAAACTGGAATATATCAAGAGTTTGGGAGTAAATAGCATTTGGCTGAATGCCTGTTGTGTATCAGGGTGGAAAGATGGTGGTTATGACGTGATAGACTATTATAAAATCGATCCCCGTTTTGGAACCAATACTGACTTGGTGAATCTTGTCAGCAGAGCCCATGAATTGGGCATACGTATCTGCATGGATTTGGTAGCTGGCCATTCGAGCGATCAAAGCGAATGGTTCTTGCAGTCGAAAAGTGGCAAGGATATGCGATATAGCGATTACTACATTTGGACGGACGAAATCAGTGATAAAGAGAAGCAACTGATTATCCAACGCCATCAGGAAGTAAATCCAGCTGCTAGTTTTACGGGTAGGTTTGTGGAAGCTAATGCACCTCGTGCTAAGTACTACGAGAAAAACTATTATGAAAGTCAACCGGCTTTAAACTATGGTTATGCCAACCCAGACCCCGACCATCCTTGGGAGCAACCTGTTACAGCTCCTGGTCCTCGTGCGTTGCGTCAGGAAATGAAAAACATTATGGCTTTCTGGTTTGACAAGGGCATTGATGGCTTCAGGGTAGATATGGCGCAAAGTTTAGTAAAGAACGATTCCGATGGAAAGGCAACTGCTGCTTTATGGCATGAGATGCGCCAATGGGTGGATACTAATTATCCAGAACACATCTTGTTGGCAGAGTGGTCAGCACCTCTTACCTCCATACCGGCAGGATTCGACATTGATTTCTTCTTACCTTGGAGAGATAGCAACGGTTACAAGGAACTGATATTGCCTGAGCCTTACGGCATACACAAGAAGGATTACTTTCACCCCGATGGCAATGGAAACATCAGCGATTTCGTGCCTTATTATACCAAATGCTTACAGGAATTAGGCGACAAGGGGTATGTGGCACTCCAGACTTCCAACCACGACTTCCCTCGTCCAAATTATGGAGACCGCAACACAATCGAACAACTGAAAGTATCAACAATGTTCTTCTTAACCCTTCATAGTATGCCTTTTATCTATTATGGAGATGAAATAGGTATGAAGTATAATGTGAATGCGCCAGAAAAAGAAGGTTCTAGAGAAGACCGTCCAGGTTTCTTCAATGAACGTTCGGGCGCTCGTACTCCTATGCAATGGACCAATGGAAAGAATGCTGGTTTCTCCATTTGCGAGCCTGAGAACCTGTATCTCCCTATTGATACCGACAACAATCGCCTGACAGTAGAGACACAAGAGAAGGATCCGAATTCATTGCTCAACTACGTACGCCAACTGATTCAACTTCGTAAAGACCATAAAGCTATGGGCAATACAGGAGATTGGACTTATATTGGGAACGTGAAACTGCCTTATCCCATGATTTATAAGCGTAGTGCCGATGAAGAGACATTTGTGATAGTACTCAACCCCAGGTCCAAGAAAGTAAAAGCAAGCATTCCTTCGCAAGGTGCTAAAAAAGCGACCTTTGTTATGGGTAGTGGTAAAACAAGTTACAAGCCTGGGAAGACAACTGATAAGATTGACCTAGACGGTATATCCTGTGCCATATATAAGTTGGAATAAGGTATTTACTTGAATACCTTGTCTATCTCGTCGTCAGAGATAGTAGTGACAATCAAGCGACCATCAGGGGTGTAGTTGGGTGTAGTAGAAGAAAAGAGCCTATCAACTAAACTGGTCATTTCATCTGATGAAAGAACCTGACCATATACGATAGCAGCTGCGTTTGCCAAGGTGAGGGCGATAATCTGATGTATCTCCTCCTTAATGTCATTGCCTTTTTCCATCGCTGTATTCACCATATTACGAACCAAATCAACAGGGCTCAATCCCTCAATGCCTGCAGGCACACCATTGATGGCATAACTTCCACCGCCTAAAGAAGTGAGTTCAAAACCAACAGCTAACAAATCTGATAGAATAGTTTCCAACATTACCGATTCAGAAGGAGCTAATTGTATCATTTCTGGGAACAACATGCCTTGCGATGGACTTTGCCCTTGACTTATCTGACGGATATATAAATCAAACAACACACGCACATGGGCTCTATGTTGATCAATCACCATCAAGCCCGACTTCACAGAAGTGAGAACATAACGTCCTTTGTATTGGAACAACGAAGAAGAGCGTTCTGACACATCCAACAAAGACTCGTCGATAATTTCGTTAGACTTTCCTTCGAGATGTCCATCATCTATAGACATAGCCTCATCCTTGGGAGAAGTGTGCAATCCTCGATAAAGCTGTTCCCATTGTTTGTCCACCGATGGACGTTGGTAAGCCTCTTTACTAGAGGCATCAAACGGATTGAAATACGGATTGACATTCACTTTTGGAGGCTCGGCATGACGTTTGTCGGCATTGAATACAGGCAAATCGAGAGGAATCTCTGGTGCATCGAAGTCGATGGTGGGAATAGCATTAAACTTACCCAATGCCTCCTTGACAGAAGCCACTAATATCTGCCAAATGGATTGTTCATTCTCAAACTTGATCTCAGCCTTCGTAGGATGTATGTTCACATCGATATTGGCAGGATCCACGTTGAAGTATAAGAAATACGACACCTGTTCCCCTGCGGGTATCAGTTGTTCATAGGCTTCCATCACGGCCTTATGGAAATAAGGATGGCGCATATATCGCCCATTTACAAAGAAATATTGATTATTGCCTTTCTTGTGGGCAAATTCTGGCTTAGACACATAGCCAGAGATATTGATAAGGGAAGTATCTACCTTTACGGGCAAGAGTTGTTGATCCATTCTCTTGCCAAACACGGCTATGATGCGTTGATGGATGGTAGTCACTGGCAAGTTGAACACCTCGGTGCCATTGCTATGTAAAGTGAACGATACGTTAGGATGTACCAAAGCGATGCGCTCGAATTCCGTCAGGATGTTGCTGAGCTCTGTAGCATTTGACTTGAGGAACTTTCTTCTGGCAGGCACGTTGAAAAAAAGGTTCTTTACCGTAAAGCTACTACCTTTCGGGCAAGAAGTCGTTTCTTGTGATAACACCTTCGAAGCAGAGATGACCAATCGTGTGCCCAACTCTTCGTCCTCCATACGGGTCTTGAGTTCCACCTCGGCAACAGCTGCTATAGATGCCAAAGCCTCGCCTCTAAAACCCATCGTATGCAAGTTGAACAAATCAGCTGCTTCACGAATCTTAGAGGTAGCATGACGTTCAAATGCCAATCGGGCATCTGTCTCCGACATACCTTTGCCATCGTCAATGACCTGCACGCTGGTCTTACCTGCATCCATCACCAACACATGAATCTCATGCGCATCGGCATCGATGGCATTTTCCACCAATTCCTTTATCAAGGAAGCAGGACGTTGGATTACTTCACCAGCTGCTATTTGGTTGGCTACAGAATCAGGTAAGAGTCGGATTACATCACTCATTATATCACTCCGTTCATAATTGCGTACCACACCCAAAGGAGTACGATGATAAGAAAGATAATCATGGCGTTGTTGGCTTTGCTACCTTTCTCTTTGAATCGTTTCAGGTGCGTTGTGCTTTCTGCAAATTTGCCTCTGATGTCCTCTGGGTCAAACTCCTTAGGAGGCAACATACCCAACTCTCGCTTGGCATTCTCCTCTATCCTAGCGAGTTTCTCCTTGCGCTCGTCCACGTAAATCCAATTATGATGGAAACCTCTTGGCTTCCTTACTGAGAACATTCCCATATTAATAATCTTTTATCTTTTATCTTCTACCATGTCTTACCCTGATATCTCGTGGGTCGCTTGATGATTCTCGCTCTACCTTTTTCAACACCTGGTCGGCAGGCTTCCCTCTCCAATCAAAGATATCATTTTTGTCTTTCGGGCGCATATAGTCGAACCACACGAAAGCCGCCAAACGGTCTTTGCCTGTCGGCACCTGGTCCAACGGATAAGCTGTACCCGTGGTCTTGCCGATAAACATACCCTTATCCATCTTTCGGTCTTTCATAAACATCTTCAAATAACTACCCTCGGCATATACCATCACAATGATGGTAGAATCCTTCTCATCAATCGGATGATAAACAGTCAACACATTGCCATTCACCTCTGTTTCCTTAATCTCACCACCCTCAAAATGTGCTATCATCTCCTTACCCGTTATCTGGTTATAATGTGCAGAGTCGAAACGCTCTATCGCCAACGCCTGATTGATAATATGCGCCCTTTCTATTGTGCTATCATTAGAGTACACCTTTACCAACTCTCCCAAGAGCTGCTCCTCGCCATGCCACAACACAGGATCACGATACATGGTCATACAGGAGTCCTTGCTATTCACCACCAACGAGTCACACACAGCTTGTACATCACTACGATAAGCCCTTACCTTGTAATACGCCCTCATCTCCCGATAGGCAGAGTCCGTTTTGGGGTAGAACGTTACGAGACGCAGAGTATCGGCGTGCATAAACAAGCTATCACCTTGTGAGTAGTCTATAGCCACTGCTCGCTTGGTAGCAAAAGCATTTTCCTTCAGTTCGTCGTAGTAGCAATAATCGCCAGTAAGTATGTTCTTATTGACTGTATCATTGAGCGCCACATTGCCAAACGCCTCGCCAAAGCCTTGTTGACGGTCATAGAGCAACGTATCTCCAGTTAGCTTACGTCCTTGGTTCACCACCACTGAACGATTGAACAACTCACCTCGCTCTGTCACCGTATTATATATGCCTGAATTGGTGTAAACATGCGATTGATCATTTACAATTTCTGCATCACTGTTGATAGTCGCAATCTTGGTGACAGTATTATAGGTCAAGTCTTCAGATGTAAGGGTAAACTGGGGATTGACCAACTCTACATTATATTCAAACACAGCCTGCTTGGTAGTAGGGCTATATTCTCCCAACACAGACGTCAGTACATTCACCGTATCTCGTAATGTACCACCGTCGAAATAATAGCCCAGATCCGCCACACGGTCGTAGTCTAGACTATCGGTTTCCAACTGTGTCTCACGATTAATTAGTCTGACGTTCTCACGCAACTTAGCCAATTGGGTAGTACCATCGTAATACATGTAGTCACCATAGATAAACAAGGTATCACCCTGCTCCATCCTACAATTACCGAACGCCTCGACCGAATTGATTTTCTCAAATATCAACGCACTATCGCAATACATATACATACTGTCGTGCTTCAGTTTCACCGAACCACGCAATACCTGCACATCAGGGCGTTGGTTTTGGTCGGCTACTGCTTCGTCAGCGTACAAAAGGTCAATGCGAACTTTCTGCTTTTGTGGCTTTTGATCCACAGATAATGGATAATGATTGACTATCATAGACATAAGGGAAAGTCCAAACAGTAAAAAGAGAACTGTCTGAATTGCTCGATATCCCCTATTATTAGCATTCATCTCCCACATGGCAACGGAAAACGGTCAAGAATTACTTAACCCACCCTTTGTACTTAAAGTCACAACTAGGTTTCCAGTTGTCACTGATGCGTACATATGTAGTCTTCAGTTTATCTTGTATCCACTTTTCTATCATCTCATCCTGTTTCTTCTGCATCACCATCTCTTTGAGACGTTGGTAATCGTCAGAAACCGTAGCCTTATGGCCTTTAATACGGCTTTTAAGCTTCACTATCACTGTCTGTTCCTGACCAGTACGAGGGGTCATATTGATGGCCTTTGAGATTTCGCCCACCTCCATGGTATCCACTACCTTGGCAATTTCAGAAGGCAGATCCTGCATCTCAAAGCGAGAAGTCTGGGTGTTTTCATTAGGCAACAAACCTCCATTGAAACGGGTGTTCTTGTCATCAGAGTAAGCATATGCAGCTTCTTCAAAAGTGAACTTACCATTGCGCACCTCGTCAGCTATAGAATCGAGGAAAGCACGTGAATCCGTCAGAGCTTCTTCAGGCACATGGGGCTTAAGAAGGATATGACGCACACGGATACGATCGCCACGTTTCTCAATCAACTGGATAATATGATAACCAAACTCACTCTCCACTACCTTGGAGATTTTGTCAGGGGTCTGTAAGTTAAATGCCACATTAGCGAAAGCAGGGTCCAGTTCGCCTTTACCCATAAATCGGCCCAGATCACCACCACTCATGGCAGAACCAGGGTCCTCAGAATACAAACGAGCCAACATAGTAAAACTGTCACCATTGTTCACGCGATCGGTATATTCACGCAAACGGCGCTTTACATCTTCTATCTCCTCTTGCGGAATCTTGGGCTTACGAGTGATGATTTCAACCTCCACCATAGTAGGGATGTAAGGAATACTATCTTGTGACAAAGAACTGTAGTAACGACGTACCTCAGAAGGGGTAGTCTTTACATCACCCATAATCTTTTGTTGCATTTTTTGTACCGTCAAACCTTCACGCGCACTAACTCGCAACTGCTCACGAATCTGAGAGGAAGTCTTATTGAAATATTCCTCCATTTTCTCACGTGAACCAATGTTTTGGATATACATGTTGGTCATATAATCCACACGTTGCAACACTTCAGCGTCGCTTACCTCGATACTGTCGAGTTCGGCTTGGTGCAAAAAAAGCTTCTGCACTGCCATTTCCTCTGGTAAAACACAATACGGGTCTTTGTCAAATTTACGTCCTTCATATAAGGCGCTCAGTCGAGCTTCCTCAACCTCCGACTTCCAGATAGCTTCGTCGCCCACTACCCATGCCACTTCATCAATCACGTTGTCTTGTGCCATAACAACATGGCACCAACCCAAGAGCAGGGTAGCAACTATTGTTCTAACAAGTATTTTCATGTCATCTATATTGCTTTTTTCTATATTTCAAGTTACGAAGATAAGGTTTTATTTGCTTATCCCATTCATAATTAACGGATTTTAATGTGTTTTCAACATCATTTTTGCTTTCTGAGGGCAGATAGCCACTCTTCCGAGAGGTATCGTTCATAGTCCTGCATCAGCTGGTCCCTCACCTCGTGATAATTGTCCGGGCCATTTATTTTCTTCCCTACCGTCAATGCTACGGGGTAATCAGACATGGGGGTTGCTTTACCATTTCTAAACTCCAGCTCATCGACAAAAGCATTGGTTCCTAATACATAAACACCTTGCTCAACGAACACTTTGCCACGTGTTTTGTCATCCAAACGCTGCTCTACATCAGCCCATTCTATATTACGTAATTTCTTCACAATCTTTCTCACCTTTTTCGCCGTTTTCTTATCGGCAGCATGTATCACAGCTCCTTTGAAACGAGGTGTTGGCCAATGGTAATTTTTCTGATGAGAAGAGAAATAGGTTTGCAACCCAGCCTCGTCTGTATGACTGGGCACACGCACATGTTGGTTGTAGGCCTCTTGTGCAAGGAGCTTGTCAGCAAGAGCTTGCACAGATTGCATGTATTCAGGATGCTCATTCAGGTGACTCGTTTCACAATCGAGCACACATTTTGCAACGAAGGCCTCGTATTGCCTACGTACATTCATGGGATAGGTCTGGGCAAAGCGCGCCAACTGCTCTCCAGTATAGTCTTTCCCATCCAAAGTGAAAAGCTTTCCACTTACCTTCCCTTCTCGATAGAGACGGTTGACCATTTGCTGGTTCTCTGAAAAAAAATAGGTTTTCTTGAGTTGTTCTATTTGCTGAACTGTTTGTTTATTAGGATAGGTATTCTCCTTAATACGTTGTACAAAAGCAGTATTGAAAGCGGTCTTGTCAAGCAGACGTTCCTCTATCACTTGAATGATATGGATGCCAAGGGGTGAAAGGAAAGGTTGGGAAGCTTGCCCTTGTTGCAAAGAAAACGCCACTTGCTCCATTTCGTCTATCATATCCAAGCGAACCATCCAGTCAGCTGAACGAACGTCAGAGTAACGGTTCATCAGGACCTCAAAGTCTGCTCCACTCGCTAATGCCCTACTGATAGAGTCCATGCGCTGTTGCCACACATTCAGCTCTGTATTCATCACATGCTGAGGTAAGGCATGGAATATCTGCCTTACTAGCAACTGCTTGTCACCTTTTGTTGCAACATTTTTACTAAAAGCATCATTGGACAAATGCACGATTCTTTGCTCCTCGAACAAATACTTGCCTGCCATCTCTTGCTTATAAGTCTCTAAGGTACGTTGAAAGACTTCGTTCTTGTCAAGACCTTCAGCACGAGCAGCCTTAGCCATTAACTCAATATCTGATTGAGCGAAAATCGTTGTGTTTAGAAAAAAGGAGAAAAGGCTTAGCAGTATAACCTGCAAAGCCCTTTGTCCCCAATATGTAGTCTTTTTTATCCGCATGGATAATGATCTTTATTCAGGTCTGCTATAGTTCGGTGCCTCACTGGTGATGGAAACGTCATGTGGGTGACTCTCCAACACACCGGCATTGGTGATGCGAGTAAACTTAGCATTATGCAACTGCTCGATATTCTGAGCACCACAGTAGCCCATGCCAGAGCGCAAACCGCCAACCAACTGATAGATCACCTCGTAAAGTGTTCCCTTGTAAGGCACCCTACCAGAGATACCTTCCGGTACCAACTTCTTCACATCCTTGGTACCAGCTTGGAAATAACGATCTTTTGAACCGTTCTCCATAGCTTCGAGCGAACCCATACCACGATAAGTCTTGAACTTACGTCCGTTAAAGATAATGGTCTCACCTGGAGACTCTTCGGTACCTGCTACCAATGAGCCAATCATTACACTATGTCCACCAGCTGCCAGAGCCTTCACTACATCGCCTGAGTAGCGCAAACCGCCATCAGCAATCAATGGAACGCCAGTACCCTTTAAGGCCTTCGCCACGTCATATACGGCAGATAATTGAGGTACACCTACACCAGCAACCACACGGGTAGTACAAATTGAGCCTGGACCGATGCCCACCTTGATACAGTCAGCACCAGCATCCACCAACATCTTTGCTGCCTCACCAGTAGCCACATTACCTACTACAATATCGATATTTGGGAAAGCATGTTTGGCTTCTTTCAACTTTTCAACCACAAACTTAGAATGACCGTGAGCTGTATCAATCACAATGGCATCAGCATTGGCATTGATCAACGCCTGCATGCGCTCCAATGTGTCATCTGTCACGCCCACACCAGCTGCTACACGCAGACGGCCTTTGTCATCCTTGCAAGCCATTGGTTTGTCCTTCGCCTTGGTGATGTCCTTATAGGTAATCAAGCCTACCAAGTGACCTTGCACATCTACTACAGGCAGTTTCTCAATCTTGTACTCTTGCAGTATCTGAGCAGCATCCTCAAGGGTAGTACCCTGATGGGTAGTCACAATGTTCTCGCAGGTCATCACTTCGTCGATGCGCTTGTTCACGTCGCGCTCAAATCGCAGGTCGCGGTTAGTTACGATACCTACCAACTTACGATCATCGTCCACCACAGGAATACCGCCAATCTTGTATTCCGACATCAGGTCGAGGGCATCATGCACAAACGAACCTCGCTTTATCACTACGGGGTCATAAATCATACCGTTCTCGGCACGCTTCACGATAGCCACCTGACGAGCCTGCTCCTCTATCGGCATATTCTTGTGAATCACACCGATACCACCTTCACGAGCAATAGCGATAGCCATCTTTGCCTCAGTAACAGTATCCATAGCAGCTGTTACAAAGGGAATCTTCAAATCAATGTGTCTGGTAAACTTTGTTGATAGGTCAACGGTCTTTGGAAGAACCTCAGAATAGGCAGGGATCAACAATACGTCGTCGTAAGTCAATCCGTCCATCACTACTTTGTCTGCAATAAATGACATAATTAAAGCTTTTAGAATTTATTGCGTGCAAATATACGCTTTTTTCAGGAAACTACGAATTATTTACCTTGTATTTTTCTCTTTGTCCCCAAACTTTTTCTGTATGAAAGTATAGGTAGAAAGACCACCGTCTCAGTAATAGTAGGCGAAAGGCAGTGAAGGGTAAAGGGTGAAATCAAAGATGAGCAGTTAAAGCGAGGGTATTCATAAAAAGTTACGCTGGACTTTGGAATCCAGCGTAACTAGAGTAATTGGAATTTGCGGTTTATTCAACTTATTGGAAGCCACCTGCATTGTCGGTGGCACTTTGCGAAACAGTGTACAGAGTATTTTGACTAAATGGAGTCGACCCTCAAAAAACTGTTACTGAGTATCGCAGTATTTGCTATTATCATGACCAAAGTCTGCTATCACCGAAGGGAAAGCTTGCTACCACTCGTTGCAGTATCTGCCAAGGGTCGTCGCAATATCTCCCATGGGGGTAAAGGAGATACTGGAACGAATGATAACAGATACTGGAATGGGGGATAGCAGATACTGCGACAATCCATGGGAGGCATTCCCGTCAACTACAGAAAACAATGAGATGAACAAAAACTATTTCGTCCTTCTAAAGGAGGAAAAATGAATACAAAAATGTTGAATTGTTAACGTATGAATAGCGTTTTATTTTCCTGCTTCCTGCCAAGCCTGGATGCCACCATCGAGTTCAACCAATTGTTTGAAGCCAGCTTTGTGCATCAGTTCTGCAGCTGAATGACTGCGTTTCCCACCACGACAATAGAGGGCAACAGGTTTGTCTTTCTGAAGTTGTGCCTCAGCTTTCTGAACAAAGCCTTCGGGATCTGTACGATAGTCTATCAACACGGCTCCTTCAATATGGCCTGCCTCAAACTCCTCAGGTGTGCGAACATCAAGTAACTGCACGCCCTCTTCGGTGATGTATTGGGCAAATTCTTCTGCAGGAATAGTCTTAACAAAATCAGAAGACTGGCAAGCGCCAAACAAAAGGGAGAGAAATGCAATTAAGGTGAATTTCATAACATATAATTTAGGGTTTATAAACAAAAGAATATTCACGGACAATGCCTTCATAGTCCAAATAGTGGAGAGTTATATCTAACTGACTCACAGAAGGCTGCACATAAGGCAATAAAGGCAATGAGGCATATGCACGGGTTTGATAAATCTCTGTATCACCTCCATCGTTATGGTGGATACTGAATGCAGCATGGGCTACGCCAAACGCATCAACAGGGGTAACTCCCTCTTCCAAAAAAACGATACGATGCTTCTTGCCCCCCTCCTTAACGCTCAACACGATGTTGATATATTGGTTACCCATCCAGGCACTATGCAAGATGATGGGTGCCGTTGCTACGCTATCGGCATATTGATCTGCTGTTATTGGATTAGGAGAGATGGCTCTGACAAAGGAATATACTTTCACATTATCTGTTGAAAGTTCTTCGTAGTACCCCATCAAACGATATAGAGTATCTGGCTTTAATCTGGCAAGCTGGTCACCCCATTCTGTCACTACATGCCTCGTTCCATCATCGGTAATGATATACTCCAACAAACTGTCAGATTTGGCTAATCCACTGAAAAACTCTTCTTTTACTGAGGGATAATGGTAAGTGTCTTTACTGCAGGAAAAGCACAAAGCCACCAGCAACATACATACCATTAACCATCGCGACTTCCTCATATAGATAAGATACTTAAATTCCTAACTTAAGGTAGTTAATGAGTGGATTGGCATACATGAGCAACAACATGTGACGGAGATAAGCCTCGTCTTTATCTGCAATGTCTATCTTGTTAATCTGTTGCGTCAAGTAAGCCTCAAAACGCTCCTTGTCTTCCATTGAATAACGATGCACAAAGCGGGTTCGATGATTGAGCAGGTCAAATGCTACATAATTATCAGGATAAAAACGATAATTTGCATGTATGCCACGATCGATGATGGAAGATACGCTGGTAAACAAATCTTGCTTACTCATATTTCTGTCGAGCTGACGCAACTGGTCATTAATACAGGGGGCCACATGGAAATGTACCCTACCCTTGAAACCAAACATACCTGTCTCCATATTCATCAAATCATCGGCAGTAGATTTCTTATAATCCAACACATCACGCTTAAGCTGATATTCCCGAGCCTTTAGATAGTCGCAAGGGTCATATTCGTATGAGATAGATAAAGGGACAATATTCATTTCCAACAAACGATCCACAAAATCTCCCTCGCCACCCATTGCAAGCATTTTTAAGACACTATCCTGTGTGCGGTCGTTAGAGTCTTTGGCACGCCCTTCTCGTTGAGCAATCCAAATAGACTGATTTTTCTCGTTGATAGTATAGTGCATATAGCGAGACATACGTGCCGATGACTCCAACATCTGGCGCATGGTAAGTGCACGTTGTACAATAAACGATTTATTGATACGAACCAACTTTTTTATCCATGGATAAATCAACAGGTTATCACCAATGGCAATCTCAACAGTGTCCAAACCGTTCTCTACCAACAGGACGGATAGGAAACCAGAATCAAGGATGATATCACGATGATTGGAAATAAAGGTATAGGCACAAGTAGAATCCTTTAGGGTTTCCAGATTGCTGGTAACACCTTTGGTAGACGAATCGGCAAGTCCACGCAAGAACCTATAACAGAAAGCCTTCTGGAACTCAAGTTTCGTCTTGCAAGCACGCATACGCTCGGCAATCACCTCAAAAGGGAAAGGTAGCACACCACCCACAATCTTCACAAAAGCAGGATCGGCTATCAGTTCCTCATAAATCTGAGGAAGTTCTTCATCCAGATAAGGACGTATTTCGTCAAATTCGGTAGTCATAAATCGTAATTTGTAGCTCGTAATTATTTGAATTTTTCCTCAATAATGTCAGACATCACATCCTTGATATCGAGTCCAGCAGCACGCACCTGTTGAGGGATAAAACTGGTGACCGTCATACCTGGGGTGGTATTGACCTCTAAAAGGTTTATTTTCTCACCCTTTGTGATGATATAATCAATGCGGATAATTCCATAAGCACCTATGATATCATAGATGGCAAGAGTGACCTGTTGCACACGGTCGCGCAAAGAATCAGAAATGCGAGCAGGTGTAATTTCATCTACCTGACCATTATATTTGGCGTCGTAATCGAAAAATTCATTATCAGTCACAACCTCTGTGATGGGGAAAGCCACTGACTTGGTAGAGGTCTTGTAACATCCACAAGTGATTTCGGTACCATCGAGAAATGACTCTATCACTACCTCTTTAGCCTCTTCGAATGCTTTAGCAATGGCAGGTTGAATCTGCTCACGAGTCTTCACTTTAGTAATACCGAAACTGGAGCCACCCAAACTGGGCTTGATGAAACAAGGCAGGCCAATCTCTTCCACCACACGCTCGTCATCAATATGCTGACCTGCACGCAGAAGGATTGACTCAGCTACAGGGATACCATAGGACTTGAGGTACTGGTTGCATGCAAACTTGTCGTAGGTAAGAGAAGCTGCCAATACACCACAGCAAGAATAAGGGATATGAAGCATATCGAGATAACCCTGCAACAAACCATCTTCACCAGGAGCACCGTGAATGGTAATATAAGCAAAATCAAACTTCACCTTCTTACCATCATGTATAAAACTGAAATCGTTGCGGTCAATGTCCGCACGCTGGTCACCATCCAACTGCACATACCAGTCAAGACCATGAATTACCACTACATACAAATCATACTTATCCTTGTCAATAAAGGAATACAAACCCTGCGCACTGCGCAAAGATACTTGATATTCAGAGGTGTAGCCACCTGCCACAATCGCTATTACTCTTTTCATTCCGTTAAGATTCTATTTATAGTATATCCCCTCCATTTCTCAATCAATGCCTGCATATCGGCTGGCAGTTCTGACGAGAAGAACATCTCCTTACCCGTAACAGGATGGGTAAAACCCAGCGTCTTGGCATGGAGTGCCTGTCGGGGACAAATATCAAAACAATTGTTGACAAACTGCTTATATTTGGCAAAACGAGTGCCACGCAATATCTCGTTGCCTCCATAACGTTCGTCGTTAAACAGCACGTGCCCAATATGCTTCATATGTACCCTAATCTGGTGAGTGCGTCCCGTCTCCAGTACACATTCCACCAGCGTGACATAGCCGAAACGTTCAATAACTCGATAGTGCGTCACAGCTGGTTTTCCTTGATCATTAGGTAATACTGCCATCAGCATTCTATCCTTGGGATTGCGCCCGACATTACCCACTATCGTACCTTCTTCTTGCTCCATATCTCCCCAAACCAATGCATTATAGCATCGTTTGGTGGTCTTATGCAAGAACTGATTGCCTAAGTTAGTCTTGGCATTAGGGGTCTTGGCTACCACCAGCAAGCCAGATGTGTCCTTATCAATGCGATGGACAAGTCCAACATGTACATCATTGGCATCGTAGTTGGTATCTTTTAGGTGCCAAGCGATAGCATTTACCAACGTGCCACTCCAGTTACCATGTCCAGGATGTACCACCAAACCAGCAGGTTTGTTCACCACTATCACAGCATCGTCTTCATAGACCACATCAAGCGGGATATCCTGTGGAATGATCTCGTTCTCATAACGAGGACGATCCAGCATTAGGGTGATGACATCAAAAGGCTTTACCTTATAGCTACTCTTGACAGACTTTCCATTAGCCATCACATAACCTGCATCTGCCGCTTTCTGGATGCGGTTGCGCGAAGCATTGGTTATCTTGTCAAAAAGATATTTATCTACTCGGCGCATCTCTTGTCCCTTGTCCACAACCACACGAAAATGTTCGTATAGCTGTGGCTCGGTGACTATCGGCTCGAGGTCATCCAAATCATCATTATCTAGCTCGAGGTCTAACTCTTCGTCAATCATAGGACAGGCTAATCAAAACCAAGAATCATCGTCAGAAGCCGACTTCTTTTCAGATTGCTTAGGAGCTTCCAACTCCATTTCAATATCATCGACACTAAGACTATCTTTCACCACAGTACCACTGCCTACCATCAAAGAAAGCATAGAGTTGACTGGCACCTTCTCTCCAATCATTAGACGCTGACCTTTGTATTTCACTCCATACACCCAGTCTTTCTCCCCATCCACAGCCTCAATCTGACTGATTTTAAAACCAGCCGCCAAGAGTCGTGCCTCTGCTTGGCGCAACGAACTGTTGTCGGCCACATCAGGCACATTAACAAGAGGAACACTGAGAGTATTGATATTAAGATAAATGATATGTCCACGCTTCACTTTCTGACCAGCTGTAGGGTTGTAATCAAGGATGCTACCTGCCGGTAACGTGCTTACATAATTGGAATCAGACACCACGCACTTCAAATCAGATTTTTCTAGAATCTGTCTTGCTTCCAAAACGCTCTTCCCCTTTACATCAGGCACAGTTACGGCATCTCCATGGCGTGTATATATGTCTAATCCCAAGAGAATACCAAATATGACCAGCACAACAACCAATGCCATAGCAAGGATGTTCAGCCAAAAGAAACGATTCTCTCGAAAAGAAAAAAAACCTCTTATTGTCATAAGCAAACAATTTGGGAGCAAAGTTACAATTTTCCGAGCAGGAAACTGCAGCAAATTTCAGGTATTTTTTTACCTGAATCTTAAAAGTTGATAATTTATGATGTTTTTATAACAATTGAGGGCGCATGTTCTATACATACGCCCTCAATTTAGTATCATGATGATTTATTCTCCAAATGCATCATCTAAACGGCGGGAAGAGGCATCATCACCATCGTAATCAAGTACTGTACGCTTGTTAGCCTGGATACGATCGTACTCTTCCTTAGATCCAACAATAATTTTGTCAAACTCACGCTGACCAGTACCAGCAGGTATCAAGTGACCACAAATTACATTCTCCTTCATACCTTCCAGGTAGTCGGTCTTACCATTGATAGCAGCCTCATTGAGCACCTTAGTGGTTTCCTGGAATGATGCGGCAGACATAAAGCTCTTGGTCTGCAATGCAGCACGTGTGATGCCCTGTAAAATCTGAGTAGAAGTAGCTGGAATCGCCTCACGAACCTTCACCAGTTTCAAGTCACGACGCTTTAGCATACTGTTCTCATCACGTAACTTACGAGCGGTGACAATCTGTCCTGCATGCATAGTCTGTGAATCGCCAGCATCCACAACCACCTTCTTACCCCAAATACGGTCATTCTCATCCTGGAAATCCAACTTATCTACCACCTGCTGTTCGAGGAAACGGGTATCACCCGGCTCATCAATCTGAACCTTACGCATCATCTGACGTACAATGATTTCGAAATGCTTATCGTTGATCTTCACACCTTGTAGACGATACACATCCTGCACCTCGTTAACGATATATTCCTGAACGGCAGTCGGGCCTTTGATTGCCAAGATATCTATAGGAGTTACCTCACCATCTGACAACGGAGTACCTGCACGAACATAGTCGTTCTCCTGTACGAGAATCTGCTTAGACAATGGTACCAAGTATTTCTTGACATCACCAGCCTTAGAAGTAACGATAATCTCACGGTTACCGCGCTTAGGCTTACCCATGGTAATCTCACCATCGATTTCAGATACGACAGCTGGATTTGACGGGCTACGAGCCTCAAACAACTCAGTAACTCGTGGCAGACCTCCAGTGATATCACCGGCTTTGCTAACAGCGCGAGGGATCTTCACCAGAACATCACCAGTCTTAACTTCCTGACCGTCTTCAATCACAACGTGGCCACCTACAGGGAGGTTATAAGTACGGATCAGTTCACCATTTTCGTCATAGATACCAACAACTGGCACCTTGGTCTTATCTTTAGATTCTATGATGATAGATTCGCTCAAGCCTGTTGATTCATCAGTCTCAACAGTGTAAGTCACGTTCACAATCATATCCTCGAACTTCAACTTACCAGCTGCCTCTGTAATAATTACGGCGTTGAATGGATCCCAACGGGCAATTAACTTACCTTTCTCTACTGTCTCACCTTCGCTGGCAAACAAAGTAGAACCATAAGGAACGTTATGGGTAGAGAGCACGATGCCTGTATTCACATCCACGAAACGAACTTCAGCCAAACGGCTCACCACAATTTTGGTTGGTTCACCAGCCTCGTTAATAGCATTAACCGTACGCAACTCCTCAAACTCTAACTTAGATTTGTTCTTAGCTACAATACTTGCGTTAGCAGCGATGTTAGCAGCTGTACCACCAGCGTGGAAAGTACGCAATGTCAACTGAGTACCTGGCTCACCGATAGCCTGCGCAGCGATAACACCTACAGCCTCGCCCTTATGTACCATACGGCTAGTCGCCAAGTTACGCCCATAGCACTTAGCACAAACACCATGCTTGGATTCGCAGGTGAGCACAGAACGAATCTCTACACTCTCAATTGGAGAATCTTCAATCTCTTGTGCCTTATCCTCCGTAATTTCTTCACCAGCAGCCACAATTAACTTACCTGTGGTTGGGTTAATCACATCATGCACTGATACGCGACCTAAGATTCGCTCATATAATGTAGCTACCACTTCGTCGTTGTTCTTGATCGCTGTGCAAACAAGACCACGCAATGTACCACAGTCTTCCTCGTTAATAATGACATCGTGAGAAACATCCACCAGACGACGAGTCAAATAACCCGCATCAGCAGTCTTCAAAGCGGTATCTGCCAAACCCTTACGAGCACCGTGAGTAGAGATAAAGTACTCCAATACTGACAAACCTTCCTTGAAGTTAGACAAAATTGGGTTTTCAATAATCTGACCACCCTCAGCACCAGCCTTCTGAGGCTTTGCCATCAAACCGCGCATACCAGAAAGCTGACGAATCTGCTCCTTAGAACCACGGGCGCCAGAATCTAGCATCATAAACACTGAGTTGAAGCCGTCTTTGTCGTTTGACAAAGTCTTCATCAAAATGTTAGATAACTCAGAGTTTACATGTGTCCATATATCAATCACCTGATTATAACGTTCATTGTTGGTGATAAAGCCCATGTTATAGTTGTTGATGACTTGCTCAACTTCATCATAGCCTCTATTAACCAACTTCTCTTTCTCTTCTGGGATGATGATATCACCCAAATTGAAAGACAAACCACCCTTGAATGCCATGTAATAACCCATGTTCTTGATGCCATCCAAGAATTCACAAGCTTTGGTAACACCACAAACCTCAATAACATGACTAATAATGTCACGCAGAGACTTTTTAGAGATGACAGTATTAACATAACCAGCCTCATCAGGTACAATCTGATTAACCATAACACGGCCAACTGACGTTTCCTTCATGAGTTTCTTCACTATCTTGCCATTCTCATCTACATCATTCACCACCACATTGATAATGGCGTGAATATCGCACTTATGTTCATTATAAGCGATAATAGCTTCTTCAGGTCCGTAGAATGTCAATCCTTCACCCTTAGCACCCTTACGAAGTTTAGTGATATAGTAAAGTCCCAGCACCATATCCTGTGAAGGCACGGTGATAGGAGCACCATTGGCAGGGTTCAAAATATTGTGAGGCTCCAACATCAATAGCTGTGCTTCCAAAATAGCCTCATTGCTCAAAGGCAAGTGAACAGCCATCTGATCACCATCAAAGTCGGCATTAAATGCCGTACATGCCAATGGGTGCAACTGGATAGCCTTTCCTTCAATCATCTTTGGCTGGAACGCCTGTATACCCAAACGGTGCAATGTAGGAGCACGGTTCAACAGTACTGGATGGCCTTTCATCACATGCTCAAGGATATCGAAAATGATAGGTTCCTTGCGATCCACAATCTTCTTAGCGCTCTTCACTGTCTTGACAACGCCTCTTTCAATCAACTTTCGGATGATAAACGGCTTGTACAATTCTGCAGCCATCAATTTTGGCAGACCACACTCACCCATCTTCAACTCAGGACCTACCACA
>JAEEOD010000232.1 GCA_016284115.1 Bacteroidaceae bacterium | reverse complement strand
GGCACGATGAATCTTGCGCTAGCTTCATTTGTTGTTAGTTCGTTACCAGCAATAGCAACACTGCCTATTGTAAGCTTAAAACTAAGTAATACCGTCCCTGCGGGTACCATAACAACATTGAATTTGCTCTGTGCTTCTGGTGTCAGATATTCCTTTGAGTCAGAAATAAAAGTTCCACAACTACCCATATCAGAAATTGATATCCAGATCTTATTATTCCCTTTTGTTTCAGAGAACCATTGACGTTCCGCTCTAGGTGGGGTTTTGCCGATATTGATAGTGTAAAAATCTTCTGCCTTTCCAACTCTCCACCCCTCAGGAATCAAGCCAAGTTCACTATCTACGAACTTACCATCTTTAAAGGGGGCGAAGTCAACAAACCAATGCTTGAACAATGCCTGAGCCTGTGCTTCAAGATTCTCGCATATCTTTTTGTTTACGGCTATTTTGTCATCGAGAGAAGCTAAAACATTAGCAATTCTTTTTTGTTCATCTAACAAAGGAAGATTGATAGTATATCCAAATACTATATCTGGAGAAATATTTGCCTGCCCTCCTGAACTGTTAGAGTGGTTTGCAAAATATAGTTGCACCTCCCAACTTGAAAGACTATAAGCTAAATAACGATAGTCGATTACACTATTATCTTTAATTCTAATAGCACTTACTCTCTGATTTAATAAGAATCTCCCCTTATATTTAAACAAAGCTACTTTCCCGACCCAACTATCTGGTCCGCCATCTTTTCTGTTTCCCGTCATTGTTATTAATATATCCGTGGGAAGAATGTCAAAACACTTTTTATTTAAAGAGGATTCTTCTGAGACATAACTTAAATCGTCAAGCAGTATCTTATTAGGCTTGACATTCTTGATTTTGATAACTGGTATACCACTCTCAATGAATTCGCTACTTTTGAAAGCAACTCCATTTTTAAGTTCAATCAAATCGCCCAAACAGTATTCCTTCCACTCTCCCATAGACTAACCAATTTCAAATCCAATACTGCCTAACTGTTCCTTTATCTCATCTTCTAATCTGTGACTCTCAGCAAAGAGATCACCAAGTTCAGAAGTCAGGCGCTGCATCTTTTCCTCAAATGGCTCGCCATCATCTTCTTCGTCAGCTATGCCAACATAGCGGCCTGGAGTGAGCACCCAATCTTGCTGGCCTATCTCTTCGAGTGTTGCGACCTTACAGAAGCCCTTAACATCTTCGAGGGTTCCTGCCTCGTAACTGCGGAATGCAGCCGCAATGCGCTGTACATCGCACTCCTCAGCAGGAAGCGAAGCCCAAGGTTTATCCTCCTTCTTTACGATATCATATCGCACAAGGTCATCGGAGAGTTCACGATGGGTGCGGTCAACCATCATACCCATTTCTCTTGCATCAATGAAAAGAACCTTGCCCGGATTCTTTTTCTTGCGATTGAAGAACCAAACGCAAACAGGGATAGCAACGTTATAGAACAACTGAGAAGGTAAGACAATGATACCCTCAACCAAGTCTGCCTCTATGAGTCGCTGGCGGATTTCTCCCTCTCCTCCACTCTGGGTAGTGAGTGAACCATTAGCAAGCACAAGTCCTATTCGGCCTGTTGGTGAAAGGTGATGCACCATGTGCTGAATCCATGCGTAGTTGGCATTGTTTTCTGGAGGTAGTCCATATTTCCATCGGACATCATCAGCCAGACGGCTGGCTCCCCAATCTTTCATGTTGAAGGGTGGATTTGCCATGATGAAGTCGAACTTCTTGGTGGCGTGCTTGTCATCGCCGAATGAGTCACCCCAACTATCGCCAAGGTCGGCTTCCAAACCACGGATGGCAAGGTTCATGTGTGCCATCTTCCATGTGTTGGCATTGAATTCCTGACCATAGATCGTCACATTACGAAGGTTTCCCTGATGCTGCTGAATGAACTTGGCACTCTGCACAAACATACCGCCAGAACCACAGGCAGGGTCATAAACGCGACCTTCAAATGGCTGAAGCACTTCTACAATAGTACGAACAATGCAGGATGGTGTATAGAACTCACCTCCTGAAGATTGAGTTTCAGCCGCAAAGTTCTGCAAGCAGTATTCATACACACGCCCAAAAAGGTCTATACCTTCGCCTTGTGCGTGCATATCCATGTTGTCGAATATCTCAACTACCTCACCCAAGCGTATTTTATCAATCTCTGGGCGAGAAAAGTTGTTAGGTAATACCTTCTTCAGGCGAGGATTCTCACGGCCAATCTCTTCGAGGGCATGATCAATCACCTGGCCAATCTCAGGTGAATGTGCCTTGCTGGCGATGACATTCCAACGAGCATCCTGAGGCACCCAGAACACATGCTCGGCTGTATATTCATCGCGATCTTCCTCGAAGCCGTCACCCTCTTCAACAAGTTCGTTGTAACGCTTATCGAAACAGTCGCTAATATATTTTAGGAATACAAGACCCAGAACCACATTCTGATATTCAGATGCAGTCAGATTACCACGAAGTTTATTCGCGCTATCCCATATACGGTCTTCAATAGATTTCTCCTTTATTACTTTTGCTTTCTTTGCCATATATCTTTAGGTTTTCTGATTAGCATCATCGTAGAAACTAGTCTAATAATAAATTATGCTATCGCCTTCGTAGCGATAGTGGATGGTGGTGTCGCCGGCCCAAGTGGTATCAATGGTGATGATAATGGTGATGCCGCCAGTGGTGGAGTCGGATTGTGACGGAGAGCGTTGGTTCAGCTTCTCCAGTTCGTCTGTCGTAGGAACGTCCTTCTCACAAGAGGAGAAGAATATACAAATAA
>JAEEOD010000231.1 GCA_016284115.1 Bacteroidaceae bacterium | reverse complement strand
GGTTAGTGGCATCTTAACGGTGTCGAGATCAAGTTTTACTTCCTCGACATTCTCTCTTAAATTAGTTTCTGCTGCCAGTTTTCCGTGATAAACATATAATATCTCAGGACGAATACTATGCCGTTCAGACATACGAGTAAAAGGATAGAAACTGAGCGAACAAGTCATCATCAACTGTTGGTGCATCTGCTTGACAGCATCAGCTATCTTCGTATTACCAGCTTTCTTAATGTCCAGGATACTCGTAACAGGCAGCGTCTTCACAAACATACCAATTGATTGCATCCACAAGGAGTCTGAGCGACCATTGTCTATGGTAGAGAAAAGAATGGTCTCATCACGGGTAACACGGTGGAGCAACTGACTGAGCATCGTGGCGAAAAACGCATACGAGGTTACACTTATCTGACGACAAAAAGCATCAATATCATTGCCAGGAATAGTAAACTCGTAGGTACCTAACCCTTTTGCTTCTGTGCCCTCAGTACTATGTGGATATACGGTGGAAGATTGGTTGGACAACAGATTGTCAAAATACGATTCTGCTTCCTTACATTTCTCACTTTCTAGCCATTCCTTCTCATCCAAGGCATAGTCAAAAGCCGTGTAGGTCTCTGTTGCTACAGTTTCATGTTCAAGGGCTTGCCTGAGAGCCTCACTGAAGACAACACGCGAAGCACCATCGTTAATGATATGGTGAATATCAACAAAGAGGAAACAACGGCTGGGCGTTTGAATAATCTCAAAACGATAAAGATCTTCTCCCAACAGATTGAAAGGCTTCACACGCTGTTCAAAATCTGTCTGCGTTGGTTCGTAACTTAGCGTTGTCATAATAATTGTAGCAGGGGCGTCATCACGACGTTGCTGCATCACATCACCATCTTTCTTCACAAGATGAGTCTTCAGATATGGATGGGCATCCATAACTATCAACAACGCATCGTGTACTTGCTCCGCCGAATAAGAGTCCATTGGTATGACCTCAGGAATATTATATTGGACGGCATCACTGTTCAATTCCCAATCAATATATAAGCCACGCTGGTTTTCCGTGATGGGATAGTAGTCCTGCTTTTCATGTGTCGTAGTTTCTTTCTCAGGAACGACACCTGCAGAAATTATCATCTCACGAACAGTAGGATGCAATAGAATTTCCTTCGTTGGAATAAAGAAATTCAACTTCTGCTTAGCAACAGCCGATAAACGCATGGCGGTAAGCGATGTCATACCGGCAGAAATAAGATTTGTAGTAGTACCAATCTGAACGTTTTTCAACAATTCCTTGATAATATTCAAGAATCCAGCCTCCAACTCTGATTCAGCCTCCGTAATCTCTCCTACCGAAATTATAGGTACAGGCAGTCCCCTACGGTTTATCTTTCCATTAGGTAGGCGTGGTATCTCTTCAAGCCGCATATAGATTTCTGGCAACATATACTTAGCGAGAGAGGTATTATCCAGATAAGCTGAAAGTTCATCATCACTTACCTGCATACCTTCCTTACAAGTATAATATAATACCAAATGTCGATTACCGCTCACAGTCTTAACAAGCGCCACAGCCTGTTGTACTGCAGGATGCTGCATAGTGGTTGACTCTATTTCTCCCAACTCGATACGGAAACCACGAAGTTTCACCTGATCGTCAATTCGCCCGATATATTCTATTTGACCATCAGCATTATAGCGAACGAGGTCGCCTGTATGATACAGTTTACCCTCGCCAAACGGATTGCTTACAAATGCTGATGCGGTCTTTTCTGGCATCTTCCAATAGCCATAGCCCACTTGCACTCCGCCAATACAGAGCTCTCCAGCTACACCTTGTGGAAGAATATGCCCATAGGAGTCTAATACATAACAACTTACATTAGGCAGAGGACGACCAATAGGAATATCGTTGTACACCTCGCCAGGCTTGATGACAAAAAGCGTGCTGTCATCGGTGCACTCGGTAGGTCCATAGAGGTTGATGATGGTAGTCTTATCACTCTTAACATCAAAAAGTTTTTCACCACCAGCAGTGATGAAGCGTAACGGCAGGTCAAAATGATTAATAAGCATCATCATGAGCGACGTGGTACCTCCAAACCCAGTAATTTCACGCTCAATAAGGAAGCTGTGGATGGCATCCAAATCCTTTCTAATAGCAGAAGGCATAATATGCAGCTGACCACCGGCATAAAGAACAGGAAAGAGGTCACCTATATGAGAATCGAAAGAGAACGAACGATGACTGGCAACACGATCGTTAGGTGTTAACTGCTCAACCTCAGCCAATGCACAGGTAAAGTTCATCAGTCCTCGCTGATGTAGCATGGCACCTTTGGGCTTGCCTGTAGAACCTGAGGTGTAAATCATGTACGCAACGTTATCAGGTGTAGTAAGGTTGATGGCATCGCCCTTAGCATTGTGTAAGTCAA
>JAEEOD010000230.1 GCA_016284115.1 Bacteroidaceae bacterium | reverse complement strand
CCCGACATCGATGGTGGACTGATCGGCGGTGCATCCCTGAAAGCAGCTGACTTCAAGGGTATCATCGACGCATGGAAATAATCGGTGAATCACAGTATGACTGAGTACAATCGTAGAAAGGTAATCACAAAAAAAGAATTATGTCATGAGAACAGCAAACATTCAAAATAATCGTGTAACAAAGGTAATGATAATCTTATCTTTATACCTTTTTACGACTGTGCCCGGGCATGCACAGAAATTCATCGACGAACTGCAGAAGAAACAACAGGGACAGGGAACAGTAACCGTGACGCAGAGTGCAGAGATTACCGAATTGGTAAACGGTAAGCCTTTGCCCGACAAACCAGCTACCGTAACAACGACCAAGGAAGCTGAAAATAAGACGACGGCGACTGAATCCAAGACACCTGAAACAAAGAAAGAGATTACAGAGAAAAAGAGTGACGACAGTTCTCTCGATATCCCCACGATTGACACCCGTAAGAAAGTGATGCGTGGTGCCTACAAGATTACCGGTTACCGTGTACAGGTATACAGCGGTGGCAACTCGCGTGCCGACCGAATCAAGGCCGAGGAGACTGGCAGTAAGATGAAGACAAACTTTCCCGACCAACCTATCTACGTACATTTCTACTCACCGCGATGGATCTGCCGCATGGGAAATTTCAAGACTTATGGCGAGGCACAAGACATCCTGCGACAGGTTAAGAAACTGGGCTACCCACAGGCATGTATCGTAAAAGGTAAGATTACCGTGCAAGATTGAGGGATATTTACAGTTAATAATAGAAACTCGTCAAATAATATATTATGAATCCTGAAATAGAATTTCGCGAAGGGCTTGATGAACTGGCCGTCCATTACAAATCAATCCTCACACTACTCGGAGAAGACACACAGCGTGAGGGACTCCTCAAGACTCCCATCCGTGTGGCAAAAGCTATGCAGATACTCACTCGAGGATATGCTCAGGATGCCCATAAGGTCCTTACCGATGCACTCTTTGCTGAGAAATACAACCAGATGGTTATTGTTAAAGACATCGATTTCTTCTCCCTCTGTGAGCACCATATGATACCCTTCTACGGCAAGGCACATGTGGCTTATATCCCCAACGGATATATCACCGGACTGTCGAAGATTGCCCGCGTGGTGGATATCTACAGTCATCGTCTGCAAGTACAGGAACGTCTCACACAGCAGATTAAGGAATGTATCGACAGTACACTACATCCATTGGGTGTTATGGTGGTCATTGAAGCCAAGCATATGTGTATGCAGATGCGCGGCGTAGAGAAACAGAATGCCATCACCACTACGAGTGATTTCAGCGGTGCTTTCAATCAGGCTAAGACGCGAGAGGAATTCATGAACCTCCTGCAGGGAGAAAGCAAAAGAATATAATTAGGGTTTAGAGTGTTGAGTTTAGGGTTTAGGGTATTAACTCATGAACAAATAAACTATCAACTCGTTTACTCGTCAACTTGTTTACTCGTTAACTAAAATAATATGAATAAAATCAACAAAATCTTCTATGGTGTGCTCCTTTTCGTTGGTGCACTAACCATTACCTCATGTCTCGGGGATGATAATGATACTGAGGATTACTCCGGATTAACACCGGAAGACTATACTTATTATATGAATCAGATGGTAGGCGATTATAGTGGAAAACTCTTTTTTGCCGGTGAAACATTGAGCGAACTTGATTCTATCTCCACTCAGGTTACCGTTACCGGTGTGGGTGACTCTTGTGTCTATGTATCAGTACCTATAGTCAACCTTGTCAGGGGATGTAACGACTCCTGGGTAAAGGATGCCGCCGCTGAAGAGGGAGGCAACGTCACACTTGCCATCAAATACTATCTGTATAGGAACAACAACAGTGATGTGTTCTTCGGAGCATATCCGCAATATAAATACGGCGATCCCAACTCCGGAAAAAAGACCGTAACGTTGACTTATGAGGGTGAAACACATGATGTGGATTTCTGGTTTTACAATAATTCCAACTATAACGGAGAGTTTTACCGTAATAAACTGCAAGTGTATTTCTATCTCGTAGGTATTCAGGTGGACGGTACGACAGTAAGCGATCTTACCGTAGGCAGTTCATATCTTAGTCCGGAATCTTATTTCCGTGTGCTTGTTCAGAAATTTTAATCGATATCAGTCAGAAGAGTTGATAAACAAGCACAAAAAACAGGTGGCCTATTACTCACAAACAAGCCACCTGTACCCATAAACTAATTACTTTTTATAAAAAAGAAAACTTTAAATTTACATAACCAATTATTTGACGTAAAAGGATTGAAAAAGTTTAAACAAGATAGGATTTTTTTTATAATTATCAATAGAAAACAATAATGTGATCAGCAAAGTTATTTACTAAATAGACAACATTCAACTATTAACTTCCTAAAGTCTGGTAACTAATAGAAAAAGAAAAGACTATTATTTCTCTCGAATTCTCTCGAAAATTCAAGGAAAAAGAGTACCTTTGGCCGGGCATTTAGTACCCTTTCCTCTCCAATTCTCTCGAAAATTATGTCAACCTCATGTCAACCTTTGTCAACCTCCAACAGGTTGCACGCCTTTTGCTACAGCAGGTTTTGACAACCTTGCAACCTATTTTGAAAAAAAACATAGTAGAGATATTTTACTATACCATTGGGGAGACTTCAGTTCCACATTCAGAATTTCCACCAAAAAAGAAAAAGTCCACAAGTGTCTGGAATGACTTCTTGCGGACTTTTTCAAGTGATCCGTTTGGGGCTCGAACCCAAGACCCCAACATTAAAAGTGTTGTGCTCTACCTGC
>JAEEOD010000229.1 GCA_016284115.1 Bacteroidaceae bacterium | reverse complement strand
GTGCTGCTCCAGATTATGGCCGCAACCATTATCCAATCGGCAATTCTTATGAAGTTGAAAAACTCAACATTCCTCAGATGGCCGAATATGCACAGCCAAATCGTCCTGGTGAAGGCAAAGGCAAGGCCGGTTTGATGGTACCTCGTGTATTCAAGACTCACGAAGGTGACATCTTTACAACTAATACTATCGCAGATGAGACTGTTGCTCTTGGTGCTATTTTGACTCCAGGTGCAGATGGTTATCTCACTGCTACCGGTGGACAGAATGCTGCATTCCAATGGCAGGTCGTTAAGATCTACAACCTTGGTGATATGCAGAAGGCTGTCAAGGTAATGAGAATTAAGTAATACAGGAAGGAGAGAAAAAGTCAATGTTAGAAAGAAATGAACTTCTTAAATTGATGAAGGCAACTGCTAAAGCTGACCGCTCTGCTCCTGTTGCTTATTCATTCAATGGCGAGAATCTTACTTATGATGCTCTTAATGAGACTCTTCGTAATGAGATGAACGAACTCGCAGGTACTTTCGCACTTTATCGCGAAAATAAGAATACCATTTTCTCTTTGATTGAAGAGACTATGGATGATGTTCTTCCTAAGAAGGTTGAGGAAGAGTTTGAAAAGTTCGCAGAAGTAAAGACTATTGCTCAGGGCAACAGCACAATCTTCTGGCGTAAACATGATCGTCAGCGCGCAAAGCAGTTTATCACCAAGGTTGGTTTGGCTGGTATTTACGAAGTATTCAAGCTTGGTAAAGATACACCTATCGAAGTACAGACCAGCGCTATCGGCGGTGCTGCTCAGATCGGTCTCGAAGAGTTCCTTGATGGCCGTGCTGATTTTGCTGAAGTAACTCAGATCGTTATGGAAGGTATCGAAGAACTCATTCATTGGGAAATCGGTGCTGCTCTTAAGGAAGGTCTTACTCAGCTTCCTGCTCTCAATACTGTTGTAACCAATGGTTTTGATGAGAAGGCATTTGATCGTTTGATCGCTATCTCTGCCGCATATGGCACTCCAACCATTTATTGTACTGAAGAGTTCGCTCAGAAGATTCTTCCAAGCGACAACGGTGGTACTTATGCTAAGTGGTCCGATAATATGAAGGATGTTATTTGGAACAATGGTCGTTTTGCTTCTTATAAGAACCATGTTATCAATATCCTTCCACAGGGCTTCACTGACGCAACTCATACAACCAAGGTTATTGACCCAGGTTTCTGCTACATTCTCCCAGGAAATGTAAAGCCTGTAAAGGTTGTTATGGAAGGTCAGACCATTGTTGATGAATATGTCAACAAGGATCGTAGCCGTGAAATTCAGGTATACAAGAAAGTCGGCGTTGGCGTTGTAATGACTCCTGACATTTGCGTATACAAGGATACTGAACTTGCTGGTCAGTATGGTGTTTATACTGGTGACAAGACCGTTCCTACTCCAGCAGCTGACACTTATACTGTAGTTGCTAACCCAGTAGAAACAGATCTTGCTAACTACTATGTAAAGAATGGTAATGAGTATGTTAAGGCTTCCACTTGGGATGCTAATGCTACTTACTACACCAAGGACTAATTGATATAACGCGGGCGTGCGTGACAACACGCCGCCCGCTTATTCTACTATACAAGAGAAAAAGGAGAAAAAGTGAATATGGATAATACTACTAAGATCAACGTCCGCAATAGAAGTAATTCTGTTGTAGTTTACAACGTGGATGATTTGCGGGTGCGTCGTGAATTTATGCCTGGTGCAGTAAAGCAGGTTCCTCTTGAAGAAATTTATGCTTTGAGTCAGCAACCAGGTGGCGCAGAAATTATTGCTAATTATCTATTTATTGAAAATCCCGCCGCGGTGAAAGAGATGTCAATGAACGTGGAGCCTGAGTATTATTTAGATGACAAGGGAGTTATTGATCTTCTAAAGAATGGCTCAGTCGATGCATTACTCGATTGTCTTGATTTTGCACCAGCTGGCGTCCTTGATTTAGTTCAAAAGTATGCTATTGACTTACCTTTGACTGATACTCGCAAAATCAAAGCGATCAAGGATAAGACTGGATTTGATGTATCACTTGCGCTTAAACATAAAGCTGAACTTGAGGCTGAAGCAGCTGAAGCTGGCGAACAGACCGAAAGTGGTATGGCTGTTGAGCGTAGAGTAAAGAAAACTGAGCAACAGGAAACTACTGGACGTAGAACAACTCCTAAGTACAACGTAGTAAAGAAAAGCTAAGGAGGATGTTC
>JAEEOD010000228.1 GCA_016284115.1 Bacteroidaceae bacterium | reverse complement strand
ATGTCATTGTATGTCTCATGAGGGTCAGCATCAATAGCTTTCAGCTCATAATCTGCTGCTTGTTCCCATTCCTGCTTAATCATTGCAAGTTCTGCTGCGGCGCTATAAACATCAGATAATGTTTCAGCACCCGTGTTCTCTTTCAGCATAGCCAATGCCTCTGAGATAAATGCCTCTGCCTGTGATAAGTCGGTATGTCCTTCCATCAGGTGCAATTTAGTCTTGCCTGACAATGCTTGCAGATAGGCTTCAGGCTCTTCTTGCCTATGGTTTGAATAGTAGGTGTAGCTCTTATTGATGGCTTCAGCAGCTTTGTCGTAATTCTTCTGGCCTATATAAATCTTGGCCAATCCGTATTGAGACAAAACCATCATAAGTGAGTCGCCACTTTCCGTACCTTTCTCTATCGCCAACAGGTAATTACGTTCTGCTTCCTCATGGTTGCCCATACTCAGATACAGTTCGCCAATGTTGTGATAGAGTATGGTCTGGCTCTCACGCCAATTGTACTTTTCGAATATAGGTAGTGCTTTTTGGTAATATTCAATGGCTTCGAGAGCCTGGTCTTGCATGTTATATACATTGGCTATGGAACCATACAGCGACGACAGGTTATCGTCAATGTCTTTCTCCATATAGCGATGTTCCGAGCGCATCGAATCGGTCACTGCCAATGCTTGGTTAAAGTATTTAAGTGCGTTGTCGTAGTCGTTTCTCCCATAATATTGCAATCCCAATATGCGTAGAGCATCTACCCTCAATTTCAACGCTTTGGAAGGATATGTCAACGCTAATAGCTTGCGGGCATTTTCTTCCGACTTTTTGCCGTCTGTTTGCAGATAGCCCCATGCCAAGTCACGATAGGCACGGAGCAAGTCGTCTCCTTTAGGGGGAGTAGTACTCGTCAAGACCGTTTCTATAGAGTCAACATAGCGACCTCGATGGTCAGAGTATTGTGCCATTGCTGTGAGGGGTGTCAGGACGACAAGTAGTCCTACCATACAGCAATGTATAATAATTGAAGTTATAAATTCCCGTTTCATACCGCTAAGATAATGAATCTTGTCATTATTATCCTATTGTTTTTAATTATTTGGTTCTGTTTACAGTAAAAAACCCCCAATTGGGGGGTTGTGTATTAGGTGGATATCAGATAATTTTGTAAACACATAATTAAACTATTATTGTTATGAAAAGATTATTAATGTTCATGGCAGTGCTGGCAATGGCGCTGAGTTATTCACCCAATGTTGATGCACAGGGATTCTTGAAGAATCTTGGTAAGAAAGTGGTAGAAAAAGCTAAGCAAAAGGTTGAGGATAAGATTTTGAATGAAGAAGACAAAGCTGCTGATGCTGTTCTTAATGGTGATGCTGATGACTCTGATAGCAAGAGCAAAAGAAACAATGCAAATGCAGGGGTAGATGATGAGGTTGTTGAAGCTGACCCTACGGCTGCAACCTCTTCAGACTTTAAGCGTGGCGAGGTTATCCTGTTTGAGGATGATTTTACCGCTGAGACAGTAGGCGAGTTTCCTTCAAAATGGGACTTGCTGGATGGTAATGCAGAGGTGAAGACGCTTGGTGGCGTAAAAGCTGTTGAAGTAACTAACAATGGTGTCATTACGCCGTTGATTAAAGAACAGGGTGCCTATCTGCCTGAGGAATTCACCATTGAGTATGAGTTCTACTACTGGACTGGAGGGAAAGATGATATGGGATTGAATGATATGAAACTCTGTCTGGCTAGCAATACAGATCGTTCAAGTTGGTCAGGCTATTATGGTGATGGCGTCGCATTTTGTTTGGTGCATGGAGTATATGATACAGAGTATCATCATTATAACTATAATAATGGAACTGGTACGGATACCAAAGAGACTGGCTTTGAATATAAATTCAAGAAAGGTTGGAACAAAGTGGCACTTTCGTTCAATAAGCGTGCGTTGAAAGTCTATTTAAATGGTCAACGTGTTGTCAATCTGCCAAGAGTTTTGCAACCAACATGGATGTCGTTCCAAGTACCTTTCGAATATGAAAATCTGACCTTCATTCGCAATGTCGTCATTGCTAAAGGTGCTGTAGAATTATATGATCGCAATGAACAGAGCATGACAGCCGTTGAGAAAGCTATTGCCGAGACGGGTAAGTTTGTTACCAACAACATCCTCTTTGAGACGGGTAAGGCAACGCTAAAACCAGAGTCAATGGATGAGATTCAGAAGGTGGCAGAGTATATGAAGAAGAACCCAACTGCTCGCTTCGAGGTGCAAGGTCATACGGATAACCAAGGCTCTGACAAGATTAACGACCCATTGAGCCAGGAACGTGCTGAAGCTGTGGTGAAAGCGCTCGAAGGTCAGGGCGTTGACCCATTCAACCTGCGTCCTGTAGGCAAGGGCTCTCATGAACCAGTAGCTGACAATAGCACTGAAGCTGGTCGTGCTCAGAACAGACGAGTAGAGTTTATCAAGAAATAAATCGGCGAAGCCAATTTATTAAGAAGTAACAACCCAATAATTTTTATGATATGAGTAACAACCAAGAAAGTTTTGAGGAGAAGATAAAAGCCCTCAACAACACTGCGGACACAACTAACGAGTTTGACCCGCAGGACATCGAGAAAAACAAGTTCATGGCCATTCTTGCCTACTTCGGCATTCTGGTCATCATCCCCATTCTGGCAGCAAAGGAATCAAAGTTTGCCCGATTTCATTCCAATCAGGGGCTTATCCTCTGTATAGCAGCCATCCTCTACTCGGTGGCCTATAGCATCCTGAGTAGTGTCATTCTTTCCATCTCGTGGCATCTCTACTGGCTGGTGAGCATCATCGGTCTGCTGGGTTTCGCCTTCCTTATCTGGTTTGTCATTGGCATCATCAATGCAGCTCAGGGGAAAGCCAAAGAACTGCCGCTAATCGGACACTATAAACTGCTAAAAGTATAATAAGGAAAGGAGAAAATTAGTTTGGCACAGATAAATCGGCGAAGCCAATTTATAAAGAAATAATTGAACAAGTATAAAGCTGATGGCGGCTATACTCTTCGTGGGTATAGCCGCTTTCTTTTATATTCAGCCAAGACGGCATTGATACCACAAAAAAACAAGGCAAAAATGATGAGTAAAACGAATATTTTTCCTATTTTTGCGGTTTGAAACTAATAAAAACTTAATATGAAAGATCTCTCTCTGCTAAAAGGCAAGATTCATTATGTAGGTGTGAACGATCGCACAACCCATCTGTTTGAGGGCATGTGGCCCATTCCAAACGGTGTATCGTACAACTCTTATCTCATTGTGGATGAGAAAGTGGCATTGGTAGATACCGTAGAGATTGGCTTTTTCGACATCTTCTTGCAGCAAATCAAGTCCATCTTGGGCGAACGCCCTATCGACTACCTGATAGTGAATCACATGGAACCTGATCACTCCAGTTCGATTGCCTTGATAAAACAATATTATCCTGAGGTAACCATAGTGGGCAATGTCAAGACTTTTGGCATGATTGACGGATACTATGGCGTTGAGAGCAATCGACTGGTGGTGAAAGAGGGTGACACCTTGGACCTGGGACACCACAAACTGGCGTTCTACATGGCACCTATGGTGCACTGGCCTGAGGTGATGGTGACCTACGATGCTACGGAGCAGGTGCTCTTCTCTGCTGATGCCTTCGGTACCTACGGAACAGTGGATGGCGGTCCGATAGACACGCAGATCAACCTCGACAAGTATTGGGACGAGATGGTGCGCTACTATGCCAACATCGTGGGCAAGTATGGCACCCCTGTGCAGAAAGCTTTGCAAAAGCTGGGCGCATTGCCTATCCAGATGATTTGCTCTACTCATGGTCCTGTGTGGACAGATAATATCAGTAAGGTTATTGGCATTTATGACCGTCTGAGTCGCTATGATGCCGACAAGGGTGTGGTGATTGTATATGGCAGTATGTACGGACATACCGAACAGATGGCTGAGCAACTGGCTCATCAGCTTACAGCTAAGGGTGTGAAGAATGTGGTGATGCACAATGTCAGCAAGAGTCATCCTTCATACATTTTGGCAGATATCTTCAAGTATAACGGACTGATTATCGGTAGTCCGACCTATAATACACAGCTTTATCCTGAGGTGGAGGCCATATTGAGCAAAATCCTGATGCGCGACATAAAAGGCCGTTGCCTGGGCTGGTTCGGCTCTTTCAGCTGGGCAGGCAAGGCTGTGGGGCTGCTGGGTGAGTTTGCCGAGAAGAGCCACTTTACTCTAGTGGGCGAGCCTGTGGAGATGAAGCAGGGCATGCTGGCGTCTGTAGAAGAACAGTGCGAGGCGTTGGCAGAGGCAATGGCAAATGCGATAAATAACAACTAAATAAACACATTAATTTTATTAAGACGATGAGTGTACTTATTGAACCGAACTCTCAGTTGGTATCCAAATGGGCTGTCAACTATGTGGATT
>JAEEOD010000227.1 GCA_016284115.1 Bacteroidaceae bacterium | reverse complement strand
TTCCAAGAACATCATCTTGTCTTCGTAGGTTTCCAACTCCGCAATGTCAGCTTCTGTTCTGGCTGCAATTACCAGTATTTCAGCATCTTCGTCTTTTACTGCTTCACGAACTTGCTCAACATACTGGTTGCCGTTCAGCACACTTGCTTCATCTACATTGCATACATACAACACAGGTTTTGCTGTCAGTAGGAATAGGTTGCGAGCTACAGCTTGCTCGTCCTTGTCTTCCAACTGTACGGTGCGAGCTGATTTGCCTTGACTGAGTACCTCTTTATATTTGATAAGTACGTTGTAAAGTGCTTTTGCCTCTTTGTCTCCACCTACTTTTGCCAACTTCTCTACTTTGGGAATACGAGTCTCAACTGTTTCTAAGTCCTTTAACTGCAATTCAGTATCGATAATCTCCTTATCTCTCACAGGATTAATGGGACCTTCCACATGGGTGATGTTACCATCATCAAAACAACGAAGTACGTGAATGATGGCATCTGTCTCGCGAATATTGCCTAAGAATTTGTTACCCAATCCTTCACCTTTGCTAGCACCTTTTACCAAACCTGCGATATCAACTATTTCAACAGTAGCTGGTACGATGCGACCTGGATGAACGATTTCGGCCAATTTGCCCAAACGCTCATCTGGAACGGTAATCATACCCACATTAGGTTCAATAGTACAGAAAGGAAAGTTAGCTGCCTGTGCCTTAGAACTCGACAAGCAGTTGAAGAGGGTTGATTTGCCCACATTTGGCAATCCCACGATTCCACATTGTAATGCCATATCTTGCTAAATCTTTAATAATTGGGTGCAAAGATAGTGCAAGTCGAATACAAAACCAAATAAATATATTTATTTGTTTTGTTGGTTCGTAGCTTAGAGGAAGTTGATTCCTTATTTAGAGGAAGTAAAAGGTCATTTTACTTCCTCTAAACCTTCAATTCTAGTTGGGTTATTAAATAGCTAACTATTATTTTGAAAGTTTCAATCTTTTTGGTTGCTTATTATTTATTATTATTTGTGGCGAGTTTACATTCTTCATTATACATATAAATATCTAATAATCAAATTGCCAAACAATCTATGTGATGAGAGAGGAGAAAAATAAAAAAGGCTGTGCATTCAAAAGCACAGCCTTCAAGATTAAGGTTTTCTAAGGTTTGGGATTTTTTACATGGTCTCAACGTCCATTGTAACAGTCATGCTTGGAACCAGCACAAATTCCTTCTTGTTCTTGTTCCACTTGTAGTAAGTAGTGGTAACCTGCTTGCCCTCGTACTGATAGCGGATGCAAACATCATTGATCCACTCGCTACCGTTCCACTTTTGGCACATGTTCTCAGTCATGCGCTGCTGATTGTCATACTTGTAGTTGTACTGCAAGTAGTTAACCAACATATTGTCAATATTCTTATATACTGTCTGGCCAACCATTATACCATTAACTTCCTCGTTGTTGTATACCAAGTTGTCGTTGTTACCAGCCATTGCGTTGATACTGCAAACCATTAAAGCAGCTAAAATGATAAATCTTAAAGTCTTCATTGTTTTATCTCCTATTATTTAAATTGTCTAACATATTGTCACCATTCTTTCAGAATGACGATGCAAAGGTAGAAGCTTTTTCTGGACAAAACAAATAAAAACGCAATTATTTATAGCAATATGTAAAGCCAACAACATCAATAGTAATTTCAAAATGGTTGTTTTGCTGACAAAATGATAGCTTGCAAATCAAAAGAAACGGTTTTTCAATACAACGTGATAATCTTTTTACCTAAAAGATGTGCTTAATGATTGAAAGTTAAATAATGTTATACAACATATTTTAATGTGCTTCAAGCCAATTTTTACCCCATCCACAGTCAGCTTTTAAGGGTACTAGCATTAAATATGCACGTTCCATTTCTTCTATAACAATCTTCTCAACTATCTCTTTTTCAGACATTGGTACGCTGAAGTTAAGTTCGTCGTGTACTTGAAGAATCATTTTTGCTTTCAAATTATTACTTTTGAAGCGTTGATAGATATGAGCCATCGCTACTTTGATGATATCCGCTGCACTACCTTGTATAGGTGCATTGATGGCATTTCGCTCTGCATATCCCCTAACTGTAGCGTTGCGAGAGTTAATATCTGGTAAGTAACGTTTTCGATGGAAGATTGTTTCTACATAACCGTTTTCTCGAGCTTTCTCAATGCTCTTATCCATGTATTCCTTGATATGAGGATAAGTCTCAAAATAACCTTCGATCAACTTACGAGCTTCGCTTCTATCTACACCCATGCGCTCGGCTAAACCAAATACAGAGATTCCATAGATGATACCAAAGTTAGCCGTTTTGGCTTTACGACGCATATCTTTGCTTACCTCTCCCATAGGTACCTTATAAATTTTAGCTGCTGTTGCGGCATGTACATCATAGTCATGATTGAACGCATCTATCATATTAATATCTCTACTGAGGTGAGCCATGATTCGAAGCTCTATTTGTGAGTAGTCGGCAGAGAAGAATTCACACCCTGGATCTGGTATGAAACATTTACGAATTTCTTTGCCATCATCATCTCGTACAGGGATATTTTGGAGGTTAGGATTACTGCTACTTAATCTTCCTGTAGATGTTACTGCTTGGTTGAAAGAAGTATGTATTCTCCCTGTACGAGGATTTATTAATTCAGGCAAAGCATCGATATAAGTGCTAAGCAATTTTTTCAGACCTCTATAATCAAGGATTTTGCTAACAATGGGATGCTTATGGCGAAGGCTTTCCAACACCTCTTCAGAAGTGACATATTGACCAGTCTTGGTCTTTTTAGGCTTCTCAACAAGTTTAAGGTCTTTGAATAGAATATCACCTACCTGTTTGGGCGAACTAATATTGAATTGTTGACTTGCCAACTGGTATATCTCTTGTTCGACTTCTACCATTCGTTGGTTATACAATACCGAAGTTTGTTTCAAGGCTTCAGTATCTAGCAATACTCCATTTGTCTCGATATTAACCAACACTGGAACTAAAGGCATTTCAATTTCATAGAACAGTTGTTCCACTTTTTCCTTCTTCAGCTCCTCCTCTAAAACATTCTTTAGTTGAAGTGTCACATCAGCATCCTCACATGCGTACCTATATATATCAATAGGGGATAGGTCTCTCATATTTTTCTGGTTCTTTCCCTTAGCTCCAATCAGTTCATCAATGTGGATAGTTTTATAGTGCAGATAAATTTCCGCAAGGTAATCCATATTATGACGCAATTCTGGTTGGAGAACATAATGAGCCAGCATGGTGTCGAATAGGGGACCTTTCACCTCAACACCATAATGGTGTAGTATAATCATGTCGTATTTGATATTCTGGCCCACTTTAATCGATACTTCATTTTCGAAAACAGGTTTGAAAGTTTGCACGATTTTTAATGCTTCTTCATAGTCAGCAGGTACAGGAACGTAATAAGCTCTATTTTTTGCATCGCTGAAGCTCATACCCACCAAATCTGCCATCATCGGCTCGGTTCCTGTGGTTTCTGTATCTAACGCAAATATTTTAGCTGACAATAATTTTTCAATTATTTCTTGTCTTTTGTCTTCAGTATCAATGAGTTGATAATCCACCTCGTCTGGATTTAATGCTTTTAGATTCGATTTTTCTACATCAATCGGGGAGTCAATCGGATTTTCTGCAAACAAATCACCTTGAATCGGCATGATTTTAGCTCCCTCATCAGTAGGCTTGGATAGAGTGGGGGTTGGGGTGGCAAATAAGGTACCCGCAAACATGTCTGGTGCTACCTCTGACTTTGAAGTCCCTAATCTCGAGAGAACTCTGTCATAAAGTGACCGAAACTCAAGTTCATCGAACAATCGTTTCAATTCTGTAAAGTTGGGCTCTTTATATTTGAGTGCTTCCTCATCCAGTTCTATTGGCACATCTGTCTTGATGGTGGCAAGGAACTTTGAAAATTTTATTTGCTCTTTGTTGGTTTCAACTTTTGTTTTAAGTGCACCTTTCAGTTGGTCGGTATTCGCCAACAGGTTTTCAATGCTTCCAAATTCGGCTATCAGTTTTTGAGCCGTCTTCTCACCTACACCAGGGCAACCGGGTATGTTGTCAGAAGCATCTCCCATTAAACCCAGCAGATCGATTATCTGCAAGGTTGAGGTAAGGCCATATTTTGTCTTTACCTCTTCCGGTCCCATGGTCTCAAATCCTCCTGTGAACTTGGGACGATACATATATACATGTTCTTTTACCAATTGACCATAGTCCTTATCTGGGGTAAGCATATATGTGTTTATCCCTTTTTCACCGGCTTTTGTTGCCAATGTGCCTATTACATCATCGGCTTCATAGCCCATTACTTCAAGTATTGGGATATTGTATGCCTTGATGATTTCTTTTATGATAGGAACTGATTTGCGAATATCTTCAGGCGTCTCTTCACGTTGTGCCTTGTAAGCAGGGTAGGCTTCGTGTCGAAATGTAGGACCTGCAGGGTCAAAAGCTATTCCAATATGTGAAGGATTTTCTTTTTTCAAAACTTCCTCCAGAGTGTTGACAAACCCCATAATGGCAGATGTATTCTGGCCTTTTGAGTTGACTCGTGGGTTTTTTATCAGTGCATAGTAGGCCCTATAGATAAGCGCATAGGCGTCTAAAAGGAATAGTTTATCGCTTGTTCTCATCGTTTTCGCTATTTTTATGCGTAAATGTATAAAATAAATACAACATTTCAACAAGAAATTACTACTTTTGTAGGAAAATAATGAATGATGAATCAAGGTTTGTTAACAGCACATAAACCCGTTGAAGCTGAAATGGAGCAGTTCATTGAGCTTTACAAGGCTTCTTTATCTTCTTCAAATGTGCTTTTGAATCAGGTTATAGAACATGTTACTCAAAAGCATGGTAAGATGATGAGGCCCCTCTTGTTGTTGTTGATTACTAAGTGTTTTGGAAAGGTTACTCCTATGGCTTATTATGCAGCTGTTTCACTTGAGTTATTGCATACTGCTACCTTGATTCATGATGATGTGGTGGATGAAAGCGATCAAAGAAGAGGACAAACCTCGGTGAATGCGGCATTTAATAATAAGGTAGCAGTTTTATCTGGTGATTTCTTCCTTGCTACAGCTCTGCAACAAGTATCTTTGACGCGTAATTTTGATATAGTCGATATTGTTGCTAAGTTAGGACAGAAATTAGCTGATGGAGAGTTGTTACAATTGTATAATATTGCTAATAATACGCTTTCCTACGACGTTTATTTCGATATTATCCGTAATAAGACTGCTATTCTTTTTTCTTCTTGTTGTCGTTCAGGCGCTATCGCTGGTGGAGCTTCAGCTGAAATAATTGAAAAGGCTGGTCAGTTTGGTGATTATATTGGTATTTGTTTTCAGATTAAGGATGATATCTTTGACTACTTTGATAACAAAGAATTGGGCAAGCCTACAGGCAACGACATGAAAGAAGGAAAACTAACTTTACCAGTACTTTATGCTTTGAATTCTACCCAAGATGCTACTTATCTTAAATTGGCTGAGAAAGTGCGTTTCTTTACTGCTACCGATGAAGAGATTCATCAGTTGATAGAGTTTACTAAAGAGAAAGGTGGTATTGAGTATTCATATAAAATAATCGATGAAATTAAAGAAAAAGCATCTGCCTTTATAGCAGATGCTCCTGATTCTGAAATCAAGCAAGCCTTGAATGCTTACCTTGATTATGTAGTAGATAGGAAACACTAAAAGAACTTCATTTCTTTTCCTACAATTTCTGACAACAATAGATTTGCTAACCTACTTGTTCCCAAGCGGAAGTACTTGTTGTCTAACCATTCCTCTCCCAATACTTCTTTTACAATTGTGTAATAGCAAACGGCATCTTGAACAGTATTGATGCCTCCAGCAGCTTTAAAGCCTTTCTTTATTCCTGTTTGCTCATAGTATTCCTTGATGGCCTGGCACATGACATAGGCTGCTTCATAAGTAGCAGAAATAGCAATCTTACCTGTTGATGTCTTAATGAAATCTCCACCAGCATACATAGAGAGTAGGGCGGCTTTTTTGATGTCTGAAGCATGTTTCAAGGCTCCTGTTTCGAGAATTACCTTGAGGGTATGATCTCTACATGTTTCTTTTAATTCATCGATTTCATCGCACATATTCTCATAATCGCCAGCTAAAAACTTTCCAACAGAAATGACGATGTCAATCTCATCGGCACCATCTTTAATGGCAAGAGCCGTTTCTACAATCTTAACTTCGGGATAAGTTTGTGACGATGGGAACCCACCAGCAACACAAGCTACGTTTACATTCTCTACTTCCAAAGTGTCTCTTACTATCTCGGCAAAACAAGGATAAACACAAATAGCGGCTACATTTTTCAGTTCTGGATACTCCTCGTCAAACTGATTTACTTTCTTGGTAAACTCCATCACATACTCATCATTGTCTGTTTCTTTTAATGTAGTTAAATCAATACAGTTAAAGAGGAATTTCTTGACTTCCAATGTATTGTTTTCTGGTAAGTGTTTCTCCAATAATGGGAATACCAAATCCTTTACTTCATTGTCATCGAGGTCAGTCCTGTATTTCTTCAACATGTAGTCATATTTGCTCTCATGCAGATGATGATGCTCATGTTCTTTTTCGTGGCAATGGCAGTGTTCATGTTCATGGTTTTGATTATGCTCCATATTCTTTAAGTTTTGGGTTATTAATATGTCTTGTATTATCTCTCATAGTTTTCTTAGCTATGCTTTGTTCAAAAGCTTCTGTTACATCTACTCCCGTCTGATTAGCAATGCAAAGTAGTACCCAGAATATATCTGCAATCTCTTCGCTGATATTATCCTTTTCCCCTGATTTAAATGATTGGTCACCATATTTTCGTGCCATAATTCTTGCCAATTCACCGACTTCTTCAGTTAGAACCGCCATATTGGTAAGTTCGCTAAAATAGCGTACACCATAGGTTTTAATCCAATAATCAACTTCTTTCTGTGCTTCTTTTATTGTCATTATTCTTTGTTTTTAGTATCTATACAAATGGTTACTGGACCGTCGTTTAATAGTTCTACTTTCATGTATGCTCCAAACTCACCAGTTCCCACTTCTTTACCCAATAATTGGCTTAAAGAACTACAAAATTGTTCATAAAGAGGAATGGATATCTCATGCCTTGCAGCTCTAATATATGATGGTCTGTTTCCTTTCTTGGTGGAAGCCATAAGTGTGAACTGACTTACAACTAATATTTCACCATTTTCGTCTAGGATAGATCTATTCATGACCCCTGCTTCATCTTCAAAAATCCTGAGGTTCACTATTTTTTTACAAAGCCAGTCGATATCTTCTTGTCCATCAGTTTCTTCAATGCCCAATAACACAAGAAATCCTTTGTCAATTTTAGATTTGCAAGTGTCATCTATAGTAACTGATGCATGTTCCACTTTTTGTATAACCGTTCTCATATTTGTTTGTCAAAATTAATCATTTTTTCTGTAATAATCGTATATTATTTTTGCTTTCGCTTTGCCCACAATAGCTTCTAATTGTTTCAATGTGGCTTCTTTTACTCTTTTGGTACTCTTTAATTCTTTTATTAATGCAGATTTGGTTTTCTCTCCAACACCTTTTATCCCATCTAACTCACTGTATGTTTGTCTTTTGCTTCTCTTGTCTCTGTGAAAGCCGACCGCAAATCTATGTACTTCATCCTGTATATTAGTGAGTAGTTTGAATAAAGAGGACGTCTGCTTGATGCCCACAGTTTGTGGTGGGAATCCATAAAGCAGTTCGCTTGTATTGTGTTTACCATCTTTAGTGAGGCCTGCTATAGGAATACTTAATGCTAACGAATTAATTGTCTCTTTGATGGCATTCATCTGTCCTATTCCTCCATCAGCAATAATTAAATCGGGTAGGGGCGTTTTTTCTTCTAAAGCACGACTATATTTGCGCCATACTACTTCTTTCATCGATGCATAATCGTCTGGACCTACTACAGTTTTGATGTTGTATTTTCTGTAGTCTTTTTTGGATGCTTTCCCTTTGATGAATACTACGCAACCTGCTACAGGATCTGACCCCTGTATATTAGAATTGTCAAAACATTCAATTCTAATCGGAAGCTTCTCTAAATGAAGTAGTTGCTGTAATTCTGTTAATAATCTTGTGGCTCTTTGTTCAGGGTTCAGTTTTTCTTCTTGTTTGGTACGGTCAACCTTGTATTCCTTTACGTTCATTATGGATAAATCTAATAATTTCTTTTTATCGCCTTTTTGTGGAACTGTAAAGGTAGCATCATTCATCTCCATCTCCATTTCGAATGGAACGATAATTTCTTTTGCCTTGCTTCCAAATCTTTCCCTCATTTCGCTGATACCCAACAATAAAACATCTTCTTTGCTTTCGTCCAATCTCTTTTTATATTCAAAAGTAAAACTTTGGTTGATTGCTCCATTCTTAACGTGCATATAGTTGATATATACAGCCTTTCCATCTTCGTTTTCTTCAAAAGAAAAAACATCGATGTTATCAAGGTTGTAATTAACTACTTCTGATTTAGCATTGTAGCTCTTTAATAGTAAATAACGCTTTTTGATTAGCTCTGCCTCTTCAAATTTCAGATTTTCGGCAAATTGGTTCATCTCAGTCATTAGTTGTTGTTCTAATTTTCGCGTGTTCCCTTTCAAAATTTCACGAATTTGACTGATATTATAGTTGTATTCTTCCTTGCTTTGTTTACCTATGCATGGTCCTTCACAATTTCCAATATGGTATTCCAGACATACCTTGAATTTGCCTGCTTTGATACTTTCTTCTGTCAGATGATGATGACAACTACGGATGGGGTATAGTTTTTTGATGAGGTCTAATAATGCATACATCGTCGAAACATGGGTGTATGGACCATAATAATATGCCCCTTTGGCCGTTAGATTTCTTGTCTTAAATATCCTTGGATATTCGCTTTTCTGAACAGCAATAGATGGATATGTTTTATCGTCTTTTAAAAGTACGTTGTAACGAGGCTTGTATTTTTTGATGAGTTTGTTTTCTAGGTTCAGCGCATCTTCTTCTGTATTCACAGTAGTGTATGTAATATCTGCTATTTTGCTTACCAGCATTTTGGTTTTAAGAGAATCATGGCTTTTGGTAAAGTACGACGATACTCTTTTTTTCAGGTTCTTTGCCTTACCTACGTAGATAATTACCCCCTCGGCATTCCAATACTGGTAACTGCCAGGTTTCTCGGGAAGCCTGCTAACGATGCCCTTAAGATGTGTTAGACGATATGTGTCTTCTTCTTTCATCTATAAAACCCTTCAACCAACTTTTACACGTTTACTCCACTAAAATTGTTGTAAGATCTATGCCTTCAAACAGGTCTCGCCCATGTAACCCTTCGTCCGTAATTTCGATAATGAAATTCATGTAAATTTTCTTGGGATGAAAGAGTTCTACTAACTTATAAGCAGCCTTGGCGGTACCACCTGTAGCCAGTAGGTCGTCGTGGATAAGTACCACATCGTTTTCATCAATGGAGTCGACATGCATCTCAATGGTATCGACACCATACTCTTTTGAGAAAGATTCCTTGACGACAGTTGCAGGTAGCTTACCAGGTTTTCGTGCTAACACTATACCACAGCCAAGGCGTCCAGCTAAGGCTGATGCCATCACAAAGCCTCGACTCTCAACTCCTACAATCTTTGTTATGCCCTTATCCTTGTAAAACGCTTCCATCTCGTCGAGCATAAATTTTACACATTCTGCATTCTTGTAGAGGGTTGTTACGTCACGAAAGTTAATACCTTTTTTGGGGAAATCAGGTATTACTCTTAGGTACTTTCTTAGATCTTCTTTATTCATATCCAGTTGTTTTTAATCAGGATTAATACTATTTGTTTCACGGGGAACAATTATCGATTACTGCCTTGTGCCAATACTAAAAGCACATTAATATCGCTAGGGGAAACGCCAGGAATTCTACTTGCCTGTCCTATGGTTACTGGGTCAATTCTGGTAAGTTTCTGGCGCGCTTCGGTTGAGAGCGATTGTAATGAATTGTAGTCGAACTTGCCTTTTATCTTGATATTATCAAGTCTGCTCACTTTTTCAGCAATGAATCGTTCACGTTCTATATATCCACTATATTTGATTTGTATTTCTGCGGCTTCCAGGATTTCTTCTTTTCTTTCTAGTATGCTATCCAGCAATTCCTTGAAAGCAGGAATCTGTTCCGCTATATTTGCTATGGTTACCTGAGGGCGTATGATTAGGTCCTTCAGTTTGCAACCATGACGAAGTGGGGTAGTACCCCATTGTTCGAGAATAGCATTGATTGTTTCTGGTTTTACAGAGTACTCTTTAGTGAAATCTAATATCTTATCTATGGTATCTTTCTTGGATTTCATCAACTTATATCGATGTTGATCAGCCAAACCAATCTCATACGCTTTTGGTGTAAGACGCATATCAGCATCATCCATACGTAAGAGAATGCGATACTCTGCTCGTGAAGTAAACATACGGTAAGGCTCGTCAACGCCTTTTGTTACCAAATCGTCTATCAATACACCTATATAAGCTTCGTCTCTTCCAAGTACCATTGGCTCTCCGTCATGACAGTTGATGTGGGCATTGATACCAGCCATCAAACCTTGACCTGCAGCTTCTTCATATCCGGTGGTTCCATTAACCTGTCCGGCAAAAAACAGGTTCTTAATAATCTTTGATTCCAATGAATGTTTCAGCTGTGTTGGGTCGAAGTAATCGTACTCTATTGCATATCCTGGTCTATATATTACTATATCCCTAAATGCAGGTATTTGCTTTAAGGCTGAAATCTGCGTTTCCATAGGTAATGAAGACGAGAAACCATTTAAATATAGCTCGTTAGTAGTTTCTCCTTCAGGCTCCAAAAAAAGTTGGTGATGGTCTTTTTCTGCAAAAGTAACTATCTTTGTTTCAATACTCGGGCAATAGCGCGGGCCTATACTTTGAATCTGTCCATTATAAAGTGGAGAGTCTGCTAAACCACTACGTAAGATTTCATGCACCTCTTCATTGGTGTTTACTGTCCAGCAAGTAAGTTGTTTTAAATGTCTCGTATCTGTGTCTAGGAAAGAGAATTTGTGGAAGTCGTTTTCTCCCTCTTGAATTTCCAAATCTTCAAAGTGAACGCTTCTGCCATCAATTCTGACGGGGGTACCTGTCTTCATACGTGCAGAATGGATACCATATTGGGTTATTGATTCTGTTAATTTGTAAGAAGCTGGCTCAGCAATTCTCCCTCCAGGCACCATTTTCCTTCCTATATGCATTAATCCATTTAAGAACGTACCTGCGGTGATTATCACGCACTTACATCTAAATCTTACTCCCCAAACGGTCTTTAATCCAGCTACTTCACCATTCTCTATAATCAATTCTTCAACCGTATCTTGCCAGATATACAGATTAGGGGTGTTTTCTAGGATTTCACGCCAAGCCCAGATATACTTACCTCTATCACATTGTGCGCGAGGGCTCCACATAGCAGGGCCTTTAGAGCGATTCAAAATCCTGAACTGAATAGCTGTTTTGTCTGTAACTATGCCCATGAAACCACCCATAGCATCGATTTCGCGTACAATCTGACCTTTGGCGATGCCACCAACTGCTGGATTGCAGCTCATTTGTGCTATTTTGTTCATGTCCATTGTGATGAGGCACGTTTTTGAGCCCAGATTTGCAGCTGCTGTTGCAGCTTCACATCCAGCATGGCCTGCGCCAATCACCACTATGTCATAGTTAAACTCCATCTTTCTTGTCCTTTTATATGCAAATATAGTAAAAAATCCATTATAACATTGCCAATGCCTTGTCTTCCTCAGCCTCCATTATCTCTCTCTCACCTGGTCCTTTATCATTGATGCCACAAAGATGTAGTACGCCATGAATGATAACACGATGAAGTTCTGTATCGTATTTCGTACCCAACAATTCTGCATTGGAGTGAACAGTGTCAATACTGATGAATAAATCGCCACTGAGCCTGTTCCCTTCGCAATAGTCAAAGGTAATGATATCTGTATAGTAATCGTGTTGCAGATACCGGCGATTTACTTCCAAAATCTTCTCGTCATCACAAAAGAAATAGGAGATCTCACCAACTCTTTTGTTATAACTTAATGCTACCTTTTTAATCCAATCGCGTACCTTTGTTTGGTCAATTGCAGGCATTTCTATGTTCTCTGTCTGGAATGTAATCATAATTAGCTTTTAAAAGAAGAACAAGTAACTGATTAAGATACCTGCAATAATACCTGATAAGTCAGCTAATAAGCCACAGGTAACAGCATTGCGTGTTTTTGTAATGCCCACACTTCCAAAATATACTGCCAAAATGTAGAAGGTAGTGTCTGATGCTCCACGTACGACACAACTCATTTTGCCAACTATGGAGTCTGCTCCATATTGCTGCATCGTATCAATCATCAGGCCATTGGCGCCGCTGCCACTAAGTGATTTCATCAAGGCCGTCGGCAAAGCCCCAACGAAAGTAGTATCTACGCCAGTAAGACCTACCAAATAGCCAATGCTATCTACCAATATATCCATTGCCCCAGATGCACGGAAAACGCCAATACCTACAAGGAAAGCAACCAGATAAGGAATGATTCTTACTGCAGTATTAAAACCATCTTTTGCTCCCTCAATGAATGCATCATATACGTTGGCTTTTTTCCATATGCCCCAACTGATGAATATAATGATAATACCAAATAAAATGATGTTGGCAACCAAAGTAGAGTAAGTGCCCATCGTTTCTCGGCTTACTGTCATGAATAGCCACATCAACAAACTGAAAAAGACTGCGATACCACCTACCAAAGAGAGGATGGCTTTGTTGAACAGATTAATGTGCTGACTAATACTCACTACAGTAATACCAACCATTGTAGAGATTGTAGTAGTAATCAAAGTGGGGATAAAGATATCTGTTGGTTGAGCAGCTCCCATTTGCGCCCTATACATCATGATACTAATGGGTATAAGAATCAAACCTGAAGTGTTGATTACTAAAAACATGATCATTGGGTTAGTGGCTGTATCTTTCTTGGGATTTAACTCTTGCAGTTGGTCCATAGCTTTAAGGCCCAATGGAGTAGCTGCATTGTCAAGTCCCAACATATTGGCACTGAGATTCATGAAGATAGAGCCTAAAGCCGGATGTCCTTTAGGTATATCAGGAAATAGTTTGCATAGCACAGGACTGAGGAATTTAGAGAGCGAATTAATCATACCGCTTTTCTCGCCAATCTTCATGATTCCCAACCAGAAAGCCAGCAATCCTGTAAGACCTATGGCAATCTCGAAAGCCGACTTTGAAGAGTCGAAAGTTGAATTAACTAATGTTGTGAATATCTCAGTATCACCAAAGAATATTGTTTTGCAGAGCGCCACAAAGAAAGCTACTACAAAAAAAGCTATCCAAATATAGTTCAGTACCATGCTATTTTATTTTTCTGCAAAAATAACAAATATTATCCAATCTGCTTACGAAACAAGAAATAATAATATTTCTCATCATCTGAACTGAATTCAGGCAAGAGTCCTTGGCCTATCTGCTCGAAACCATGACGTGGATAATACTGCCAATTACACCAACTATCTGTCCACAGATAAAGCCACTCCACGTCTTGTTGCCTGAGTTTCTCCACGAG
>JAEEOD010000226.1 GCA_016284115.1 Bacteroidaceae bacterium | reverse complement strand
GTTATGTAAGTTTGATAGTTGCCAGTCTCATCAATGTAGATGAAATAGGCATCTAATTCTGGATGACTATCCACTAAAGCTTTAGCTCTTTCTAGTCCCATTACCATAAATGATGTGGCAAATGCATCTGCTGTCATACAGTCTTTTGCTATTACGGTAGAACTCAAAATGCTATGCTGAACAGGACGACCAGTTTTTGGATCAATGGTATGAGCATATTTCATGCCGTCTTTGTAATAGAAGTTGCGATAGTTACCACTGGTAGCGATGCCCCGGTCAGTAATTTCTAGTATCGTTTGAAGATCTTGGTTAAGACTCTCAGGATCGTCGTCAGGCTTGCTGATGCCGATGCGCCAGGCGCCACCTGAATGATTGACACCAGCCACATCCACTTCGCCACCTATATCCACCATATAGTTCTTCACTCCCTCTCTCTTCAGCAAATCGGCAATGACGTCTACTGCATATCCTTTAGCAATGGCACTGCAATCAAACATGATACGAGGATCCTGTTTCACCACCTTGCCCTCAGTCGTAAGCTGTACTTTTTTCCATCCAACAACTTCCAACAAGCTATCTATCCTAGCTTGAGAAGGAGCTTTTTCCTTTGTGAAGCCAAACCCCCATGCATTTACCAATGGGGCTACGGTGATATCGAAACTTCCATTGGTGATTTCAGATATTATCATTGCTTTGCGGAAAACATTTGAGAAAAGGCTGTCAACTACAATATCTTCATTGCGGTTGATACGACTAATGATGGAAGATTCATTAAACATTGATAAAGAGGCATCAAACCTTTCCAGTTCTTTATCAATATCGAGTTTCAATGATTCATTGTGTTTGTACGTGATATTGTACATCGTACCAAATATCAAACCTTTCTCATTATGGTAAGTCGCAGAATTATCACCCCATGTAATAATATTGTTATGGCGTAGAAGCACTAATACAGTACCAACCACCAACAATATTAACCAAATGTAGTTACTTTTTTTCATAACAAACCTAAATGCTCAATTACTATTTTTATACCTAACAGCACGAGAATGATACCTCCTGCCAATTCTGGCTTTATCTTTTTTTCAATATTTTTGCCGAATGTTACCCCCAAAAACAGTCCCAGCAGTGAGAATAATAGCGATACTAGGCCAATCACAACTACAGGGTAGGCAATAGCCTTGAAATCGTGGTAACTCAGACAAGCCAATGAAATACCAATAGCCATTGCGTCGATACTGGTGGCAATTGCAAGTGTGAGTATCATCCATGCTGATGTTGGATTGATGTGATGATCATCACTATTGGTTGACAAACCTTCTTTAATCATTTTTCCACCTATCAGGGCCAATAAACCAAAGGCTATCCAGTGGTCCACGCTTTCTACCCATCCATTGAAATATACAAATGCTAGCCATCCTAGGGCACACATCATTCCTTGGAACCATCCGAAACTCAAAGACATGGGTAGCATATTGCTCCAAACATATTTTTTCTGTAAAATGCCACTGGCTATAGATACAGCAAAACAATCCATTGCTAGACTCACTGCAATCAACCAAATCTCAAGTGTACTCATTTCAACTGATAAATGATTGAATAGGTGATGCCTGTGTTGTTGGATTTATAGCGTCCATAGCCTGGTATATAATAAGGGTCACCATAAGTATCAACCGAAGCCTTCAGCTTATGCTTGATTCTTAGCATCAGCCCCATTTTGATGCGTTTGGCAACGTTGGCACGTATACCCACAGTAAATTCTACCCAATGCATAGTGTGCTTCATGCCTTCATGCGCATAATTGGTAATGTCGCCCCATATAGGGTCAATCAGGTTAGTTTGTTTTGCTCCACCTGTATAGTCTGGGTCTGTGAGGTCAGGCACCACCACATCGTATTTTCCAGAGCTGAAGCCATATCTTAAACCAACTAACAGCAGATTGCCATGTGCTTTCTTCCAGAGCGTATTATAGTCAATACCCAAACGGAAGAAGGGGGCTGAGGCCTTAATGCTCACATCATAGTCGTTGATTGCTTTGCCTCCTCCATAACCCACCTCAACAGTTGGAAAAAAACGGTTATAAAGGTTCACATCCACCATTGCTTCTGCAGACATAAAGTCAGAACCAAAAGCCTTGAGTATTGGTGACAGGATGTCCACCCCCACATCAATGCCATTCATCAGTGGATAGTCCACCTCAGGCAGTGTCTTTTCCTTTTTATTTTGTTGCTGTGACGTTTGCCGATTTCTATTATTGCTTGTATTTTGAGCAATAAGAGGCGCCATGAAAGCCAACAGCAATACAATGCTAATAATATATCTTGATATTCTCTTTCCCATTGTTGGAAGCTGTTGGATTAACAATTACTATAGAATCTAATACATGAGTAGTATATTTCAGGTCGGTAAGTTCCTGTTTCACCACGAAGTTGCAGTCTAGTGTCAGGAAATAGGGAGTGTTACGATGATGGAACACAATGGTATCCTTGTCATAATGTTGAGGCAATGTATCTCCGGCATGAAGCATATAGCTAAATACCAGAGCCGTTTCCTCGGTATTGGTACGTAGAGGCAAAGAGAGTGTCTTGACATTTGTGTCATCATTGTCAATGATAGAGTCGATGCCGAGGGCATAGATGTTCAGTACATCCAAAGAAAAAGATGTCTCCCATTGAGCCGAGTCGTTAGAGATGACTGTCATAATGTTGGCAGTCAGCATCTGACGACTATTGCCAGAGCAGTCGTCATCTTCAGCGCAAGAACTGATGAAGCCGATGACACAACCCAACGTTAATATGATTGGAATTATTTTCCTCATTGTCTAATCCTTAATATTCAACATCTTTTCTATCTGATACTTGTTTCTTTCTTCGCTGTTACGAGATATCAGTTCCCCCAAAAAGCCAGCCACAAACAACTGCGTACCGATAATCATTGCTGTAAGTGCCAAATAGAAATAAGGTGAGTCGGTAACCAGTCTGTGAGGCAGGTCGTTCAAGATATAGTAAAGCTTGTTGCCACCTACTATCATGACTGATATCAGACCTATCAGGAACATCAGTGTTCCCAATGTACCAAACAAATGCATGGGCTTCACGCCAAATTTGGAGAGGAACCACAAGGTAAGCAAATCGAGATAACCATTGATGAAGCGGCTCAAACCAAACTTGGTTTTGCCATACTTGCGAGCCTGATGTTTCACCACTTTCTCACCTATCTTGGTGAAACCAGCATTCTTCGCCAGCCAAGGAATGTAACGATGCATTTCTCCATACACCTCAATGTTTTTAACCACCTCTTTCTTGTATGCTTTTAGTCCGCAATTGAAGTCATGCAGGTTGTGTATATCGCTCACAGTCCTTGCTGTTGCATTGAACAGTTTAGTAGGCAAAGTCTTTGACAGAGGATCATAGCGCTTTTTCTTCCAACCGCTTACCAAATCGTAACCCTCGTCTTTTATCATGTGGTAAAGGGCAGGTATCTCATCGGGCGAGTCTTGCAGGTCGGCATCCATAGTTATCACAACATCGCCTTGTGCAGCTTTGAACCCACAGAACAGGGCAGGTGATTTTCCATAGTTGCGACGGAACTTGATGCCTTTTATTTCAGGATATTCACGTTGCAAGTCTTCTATCACTTGCCATGAACCATCGTTAGATCCATCGTCCACGAAAATCACTTCGTAGGTCATGTCTTCTCCTTCTATCACTCGCCTTATCCAAGCATGTAGTTCAGTCAGTGATTCTTTCTCGTTAAATAAAGGTATTACAACACTAATATCCATGTTATCTGTTTTCTATATTGATTTTCTTTTTAACAATCAAGGCAGTTGGCAATGACATCAGCAATCCGTAGAACATGTTTTGGCTCACAAGTTGTAGCGTGATATCTACAGGATTCAAGATGGCGTAGGTGTCAATGGCCAGCTGATATTGTTCTAAGTAACTGTCCATGCCTGGTAGAGGGCTCTCTTTTACTGCCTCGAACATATCTTGCAGTTTTTCAAGAACAAACCCATGATCGATAAACTGGAAATATATCAGATGTCCTACCGATGTCAGCAGTGATGCATACATATACATGAACAGACAGAAAGTAAAAGCGTGAACAAAACCAATGCTACCATTGTTATTCGAGAATTTGTCACGATAGTGGCAGGCAAGTCGATAGCCGATGAATGGTACACAAATGGTCAGTATTCCAAATACCAGCATCAATACTGGTATCGACATACCCAATGGGAAGAAAATGAATTTGAAAATCCAGAATGCTCCCATGATAGTGCCTGCTGCCATCGAAACCCTGTGTAAATTACTTCTGTCTTCTATCATATCTATACTATTTGGGGGTCAAAGTTACGAAAAAATACTTCATATACCTTGCAGATAAGAAAAAAAGTTGTACCTTTGCACTCGCTTTAAGCAAAAAGCACATGGGCAAGTCCTATACGGCCAGCTCCTTGTGAATCCCCCAGGGCTTGACCGCAGCAAGGGCAGCAGGTTGTAGCGGCGCGATATAGTTAGCTTGCCCACCCGCCTCTTTAGCTCAGTTGGCCAGAGCACGTGATTTGTAATCTCGGGGTCGTTGGTTCGAATCCGACAAGAGGCTCAAAGAAAAGAACTTCTGATGATACTGAAAGCTTGCTTTCAAGTGAAATCAGAAGTTCTTTTCTTTGATAGCCTGCCCGCGGCAGGCGCAAGGATGGGCATAAGCCAATCCGACCGCCTGCAGGCTTTTCGGATATGTAATCCGCAAGAGGCTAACCTGGCATTGGCAGGCGCAAGGATGGGCGTAAGCCAATCCGACCGCCTGCAGGCTTTTCTGATATCTATTCAACAAACATCCCCGCTTTTGGCGGGGATATCTATTTACTTAGCGTAGCTAACGGCTCTTGTCTCTCGTATCACTGTAATCTTTACCTGACCAGGATAAGTCATTTCATCCTGAATCTTCTTGGCGATTTCTGTTGACAGACTTTCTGTTTGCTTGTCGTCAATCTTGTCAGCACCAACGATTACACGCAACTCACGACCAGCCTGGATAGCGTAGGTCTTGGTAACGCCTGGATAGGATGCAGCCAATGCTTCCAAGTCGTTCAGACGCTTGATATATGCTTCTACAATTTCCCTACGAGCACCAGGACGGGCTCCTGAGATGGCATCACATACCTGCACAATAGGAGCAAGTAGGGTGGTCATTTCTACCTCATCGTGGTGAGCTCCAATGGCATTGCAGATGTCTGGCTTCTCCTTGTATTTCTCAGCCAGTTTCATACCCAGAAGAGCGTGTGGCAGTTCTGGCTCGTCATCAGGCACCTTGCCTATATCATGCAACAAGCCTGCACGACGTGCTTTCTTGGGGTTCAAACCCAACTCTGTTGCCATAACAGCACAGAGGTTGGCTGTTTCACGTGCATGCTGCAACAGGTTCTGCCCATAAGATGAGCGATATTTCATCTTACCGATAATACGAATCATTTCAGGATGCAAGCCATGAATACCCAAGTCAATGGTGGTACGTTTACCAGTTTCAACAATCTCGTCTTCTACTTGCTTGCGAACCTTTGCCACCACTTCTTCAATACGAGCAGGGTGGATACGACCGTCGGTCACTAGTTGATGCAGTGCTAAGCGGGCAATTTCACGACGCACAGGATCGAAGGCAGAAAGAACGATGGATTCGGGGGTATCATCAACGATGATCTCCACGCCAGTAGCTGCTTCCAATGCACGTATATTTCGTCCTTCACGGCCAATAATACGTCCTTTGATTTCATCAGAATCAATGTGAAATACCGTCACAGAATTCTCAACAGCCGTTTCAGTTGCTACACGCTGTATTGTTTGCACCACAATGCGTTTTGCCTCTTTGTTGGCATTCATCTTAGCATCGTCCATGATTTCGTTGATGTAAGACTGTGCCTGCATTTTAGCCTCTTCCTTGAGCGACTCAATCATGCGTTCCTTGGCTTCCTCGGCAGATAGGCCCGAAATTGCTTCCAGCTTTACAATTTCCTGTTGCTGCAGTTTGTCAAGTTCTTCTTTTTTCTTCTCGATAACGCCCAACTGATTAGTAAGGTTGTCTCGAATAACGTCGTTTTCAGCTTTCTTGTGCAGTAAGTCTTCTTGGCGCTGGTTGAGTACCATCTCACGTTGTTTGAGTTTGTTCTCCACCTGCTGGATTTTTTGATTCCGCTGAGCCACTTCTTTTTCCAGCTCGGCTTTCTTGTTCAGGAATTTCTCCTTTACCTCCAGCAGCTTGTTCTTCTTGATAACTTCTGCTTCGGCATTCGCCTCTTTCAGAATGGTATCAGCCTTCGATTTCAGAATAGATTTCTGAATGAAGTACATGATGGCCAAGCCGATAAGCAGGCCAATCACGCAGAATACTATATTTGCTACCATAGTCGTTAAAATAAAATATATAATAATAACGCACTGATAACCAACTTGCTACATAATAACAAGCAGGTCAACAGTGCGTGGATGTCCTTTATTAAACTATAGCCTTATCTGTTGATGCATTCATCAACCAACTGGGCTAATTCTTGCACTTTGTCCATATAAGGAGTTGTTTCATTGCGTCCTTTTTCCTTCAGTCCTTCCAATGAAAGCTGATAAGCCACCATTTGTAAGATACGTACCTCAGGTAGTTCGTGGTAATGCTCCTTATAAGCATTTGTCAAGTTGTCAACCTTCCTGGCAGCTTTACGTACTATCTCTTCTTCGCTTCTACGAATGGTGAGTGGAAACGGATTGTTGCCAATGGTCAACTGAATTTTTATCATATCATCGTCCATACATCTCAAGTGTTATGATTGGTTCAACATAGCGATGCATTTATCGACTTCACGCACTATTTTTGACAATCGCTGTTTGGTTTGGCGCACATCGCCACCATCTAAGCTCATTGTCATGGCAGACTTCAAGTCCACATACGATTGGTTCAATTTATCGTATTCAGAACGTAACTTTAACAAAGCATCTTCTTTGTCATGCAGAAGCTGTTGTAACTCGGCATGATCGCGTCTCAGTTTATCATGCAGATAAATCAGATGGCGAAGGCTTGTTTCAAAGTCATTGAGCTGTTTTTTCTCTTCGTCTGTCATTTACTACACCTAATTTGCTACAAAATTACTACTTTATCTTATTTCTCCAAATAAAAGTAAATAAAAAGTGACGATACTATGTTATTTTTTTTCTTCTTCTTTTTTTTACTTCCTGATAGCGGGCTCAAATCGTATAAATTCGTATATTTGCGATAGTAAGAAAAAGTAATAATTTAAGTACTAGCCTTAGATCTATATATGAAAAAAGTATTGTTTATTCCCTTGGTATGAATAAAGCTTATTTGCTTGCCTCTGCCTGCTCGTTGCTTTTGCTACGTTTTTCTTTTTTAGCCAGCATCACCACCTTGTAGACAAACTCGCTCATCCACTGCTCTGAGTAGTCCAGACGCTCCTTATAAGTACGAATCTGCATGGCGGTCTTCTGCTCGTCGTCTTTCTTGAATACAGGCTTTGTACAGATGTCATGTACTGTATCTTCCACAGCACTCTTGAGTACGCTGGCGAACATTGAAGGAACACGCATCTTCCACTGCATCAAATTACTAATCATCATCATAAGGTCAGCAGTGAAGCCTTGGTACATATACATATATGATTGTACCTGGTTTTGATTACGTACATGCTTCTTGATGGAGTTATCAATTTCCTTAAAGAAATTCTCACTCATTCCGTAGTCTTGAATCAGCATCTTCTTCGATGCAGTTTTCTCTCCTTGTCCTAATTTTCCACCAGTAGTGGGTATCTTGAACAAACGCTTGAAATTGGCTACATCAGGTATGGCACGTATATTGGTAATACCCAGATTTACGGCCAGTACCGACTGAAAATACACTCGCACCAACGACATGAAGTCTTCTGCACTCTGTGCCGAAGCATTATCATTTTTACCGAAAAGTTTAGAAAATATACTCATTGTGTAAATATGTTACCGTTTTGCGACACAAAGGTACATATTTTATTTGTCTTTCTAACATCTTTCTCTTATTTTTGTGGATAGAAACTTTAAAAACCTGATACGATGAAAAAGATTCTCTCACTTACCTGTCTGGTATTTCTTGCATGGGCAGGTGTTTCCTGCAACAGCACGCAGCAGCAGTTGCAACCTAAGGCAAAGCATGTCGTGATGGTAGGTATTGACGGTTGGGCAGCTCATGGCCTTGATCAATCACATGATATTCCCAATATCCGTGCGTTGTTGGCTAATGGCAGCTACACGTTGCACAAGCGTTCAGTATTACCTTCTGCATCAGCCATAAACTGGTCTTCTATGTTTATGAGTGCGCCTACCGAGCTGCACGGATATACCAAGTGGAACTCAAAGGTTCCTGAAATTCCTGCACTTGTGCTGAATAATCACAACATTTTCCCAACTATCTATTCTGTTATCCGTGAACAGCAACCTGATGCTGAAACAGGTTGCACCTTTGATTGGGACGGTATCAAGTATGTCATTGATACTTTGGCTATCAGTCATTGGGAATATATCCCCGACAGTTATGTAGATATCAACAAGAATTGCACTATTGCCGAGAATTACATCAAGCAATATAAGCCTTTCTTCTATACCGCTTATTTCGGTGTGCTCGATGAAACCGCACATGAGCATGGTTGGTACACCCCAGAGTATTACGATAAGATAGCAGAGATAGACCAGTGTATTGGTCGCCTTATCCAAGCGCTGAAAGATGCTGGCATCTATGATGATACCATATTTATGATTTCATCTGATCATGGTGGTATCAACAAAGGACATGGAGGCATGACCATCGAAGAAATGGAAACACCGTTTATCGTCTGTGGCAAGGGTATCAAGCAAGGCTTTGAAACACCTGACGTGGTGATGCAGTATGATGTGCCTGCTACTATTGCCTATATCTTAGGCATTCAGTCTCCACAAGCTTGGGTGGGACGACCCGTTATGAGTTTCTTTGAGTAAAGAAGAATTGTTGCTCCCTATATACGACTTCTATGATGCCGTATCTGATGAATCTTGCCAGTAGTTTGATGGTAACGGGGCGTGGCAGTCCAGATAATTTGCAGCATTTGTTGAGTGTCAACATACGATGTTCGTTGAGCAGATTCAGCAAATGCTGCTCCCTTTCTGTATAGACCGTAAGTTCGCCACGTTGACTCTCGTTTTGTTTCCAATACCTCAAATGTACAGGGGTTGCCAAGATGTTCTCATCGGCAATACGTACATATGCCAACAGTTTGCCATCCTCACATTTGGCACATACGGGGCGTTTTTCGCTTCGTTTAATCTCAGCCAGCAGTACTTGTTTGCCTTCTACGATATAAGTGGTCATCTTGTAGTCTGCTGGAGGAACGCAATACAGTTTGGCAGCAGCTTGAATCATGTATTGCTCTTCTTCCGAACGTACACCAGCAATCTTGCCGTTGTCCTTTACACCTATCAGCAACCTGCCTCCATCAGTGTTGGCAAAAGCCGATAGCGACTTGGCAATCTTGCACACGTCGGATATCTCAAACTTGAAATCCTGTTGCTGATGCTCACCCTCTTTGATAAGCTCCTGTATATTGGCTTTGCCTCTTCTTTCTTTCATACTGCGAATATACAAAAAATATTGCTTTCTTATGCGGCTATTTCGAAATAATGTGTAATTTTGCAGCCAGAATATTGCACAAAACTAATAAGTTTGTGCAGAGTTAATTATATTAAGATGAGTACAAAAGTAGTAGTGAATAACTTAGCCGAGTTTCAGGCTTTAGAGGGTCATCGCATCGGGGAGTCCGATTTCTTGGAGATGACACAAGAGCGTATTAATATGTTTGCAGACGCCACACTTGATCATCAGTGGATACATGTTGATCCTGAACGTGCCAAGGTGGAGAGCCCTTACAAAACCACTATCGTACACGGTTATTTTACCTTGTCGGTATTGCCCTATTTATGGGGACAAATCATTGAGGTAAACAACCTCAAGATGATGGTCAACTATGGGATGGATAAGATGAAATTCGGTCAGCCAGTGCTTTCTGGTCAGCGTATCCGTCTGGTGGCAGATATGAAGTCGGTACTTAACCTGCGTGGCATTGCGAAAGCAGAAATTAATTTCTATATCGAGATTGAAGGTGAGAAGAAACATGCTTTGGATGGCATCGCAACGTTCTTGTATTACTTTAACAATTAAGGCATTAAGGGATATACGTCATTGTGTAATTCCCTTAGATGCCCATTTGATTATGCTGTCACATTGGTGAAAACTTCGTTTCGCCAATGTGACAGCATGTTTTCACAAGTGTGGCAGTAGATTTTCACAAAGGTGACAGTATAATACAACTTGCTTCTAGTGCTAATAATCAACGTATTTTTAAGGAATTAAGCTTGCTTAGAAAATGAATGAACTATGTCTCCTTACTGCAACATGTATGTCAGGATTGCCCTGCACTTCTGCTCACAGGCAGGATAAAAGTGGCCATGTATGCGTTCTTCGGCTTTAGGCGAGTTGCCCCACCAAAACTCGGCCATCGCTATGGGCTGTAGCTTGTTGAGGAAGGCGTATTGTAATAGTTTGGGTGCGGCACATTCTCCGGCGCCACCTGGAGGAAGACGATGTTCCTTTTCTTCAAATATATCTATTAGGTTCTTACGTTCTCCACGAGCATTCAACATTACGAACTGCTCAAAAAGCCATGTCTGCAATGTTATGGAGCGTTGTTTACGTTCATGTTTGAGTGAAGCTATGAGTGCAGGTAGTCCGCCTTCTTCGGATAATTGCTCGATATGGCGATTGATGAGGCTGATTTCCCTCTCCTCTGTTTTGAAATGACCGTTTGGACTCAGCATATCATATACAGCAGGTACGAAGTAGGGGAGGTTATTCTGTTTGTTCAATAAGCCCGAGAAAGCAGCCAAAAAACCTAATTGTCCCACCACGTTCTTAACCACCAATACGCCAAACATCTTGCCTAATTGTAATTCCTTGTGCCATTCTGGGTGGGTGTCTATGTAACACATCACCTCATCCGCTGCTAATTGGCAGAGCGGATGAGGTGTGTAGTTAAATGGGTCAGTAAACTCCGTTGGCAGAGCAATTCCTTTGGTATTTGCGCTGAATCGGTGCAGTCTGCTAACCTGTTTCTTGCCTAACTTGTGACTTTGTTGCAGGGCATTACGTTTTGCCTCGTATTCAGCATAATGCTTCTCTAAGAAATTGTCAGCCATCTAAGCATACAGTTATTTTTTTACTGAAGTAGCCTTTGTTACCTTCTTAGTGGCAGTCTTCGTAGTAGTCGTAGTTGTCTGACCAAACTTCTTCTTGATGTCTGGTAAATTCTTCTGAATGTCTTTGATACGGGTCTGGTCACTTGGGTGTGTACTCATGAACTCAGGCACCGATGATTGGCCTCCGCCTGACATCTTCTGCCAGAAACCAACAGCTACATCGGGGTTATAACCTGCAATAGTCATCAGTATCAAGCCCATATAGTCAGCCTCTGACTCATGTTTGCGAGAGAAAGGAAGAGCCATACCATATTCTGCGCCAATACCATACACCTGGCTTGCAATACTTTGTACAGCTGCACTCTTGTTTGATAACACACCACCCAATACCTGTGCACCATATTGTGCCACCAACTGCTGACTCATGCGTTCGTTGCTGTGCTTGGCCACAGCATGAGCTACCTCATGTCCCAGCACTACAGCCAACTCGTCGTCTGATGAAATGATTTTCATCAATCCCTCATACACCACAATCTTGCCACCAGGCATACAAAAGGCATTCAACTGATTGTCTTGTACCAGATTGAACTCCCACGAGAAGTTCTTTACCTCATCAGCCAATCCGTTGGCATTCAAATAAGATTCGGTAGCAGCAGCTAACTTCTTACCCACACGAGTCACCATAGCACTCTGTGTAGTATTGCCACTCCTTTTAGCACCCTGCATATAAGAATTGTATTGCGACAAACTTGAAGAGAGAACCTCTTGGTCTGACACTAAGTTCAGCTGCTTGCGTCCTGTAATAGGTACTGAGCCACAGCTGGAAAGCAGCAATGCTGCCGTCATGAATGCGAAAAACAGTTTTTTCATAATATCCAGATCTTTGATGTTTTGATGATACAAATGTAAACTAAATTAAAGATATTGCCAAATAATATACAAAAAAAAGAACCCTCTTGAAAAAAGAGGGCTCCTATACTTTCAGCAAAGAAGTTTTTTACTTCTTTACACGACCGTAGCGACTCATGAAACGGTCCACGCGACCAGCTGTATCTACCAACTTGCTCTTACCAGTGTAGAATGGATGAGAGGTATTAGAGATTTCAAGTTTCACTAATGGATAAGTCTCGCCTTCGAACTCGATGGTTTCGTTGGTCTTGCAGGTAGAACGACTCAGGAACATGTCACCGTTTGACATATCCTTGAATACTACCGGACGGTAATTTGTAGGATGAATACCTTCTTTCATTGTTATTATCTTTTTAAATTTTTAATCAAAAATATGTAATGTAAAGTGTAATGGTCTTATTAGCGACCGCAAAGTTACGGTTAAGCGAAGGCAAAGAAAACTTGTTTTCATTTGCTGAGCGAAAGTAACTTCGCGGAAATCGTCCGCAAAGGTAATACTTTTCTCTGAAACCAAAAAAGATTTTGCAAAAATAGTGCAACTTTTTTTTATTTTTTGAAATAGAATGTGTATTTTTGCGGTTGATAGAAACGATTAGTAACTTAATATATTAAACAAAATGGTTAATTACAAAGATTTAGGCTTAGTAAACACCCGTGCGATGTTTAAGAAGGCCATCGAAGGCGGTTACGCCATCCCTGCATTCAACTTCAACAACATGGAGCAGCTGCAGGCTATCATCAAAGCTTCTTCAGAGCTGAAGTCACCGGTCATCCTGCAGGTTTCTAAGGGTGCTCGTAACTATGCTAACCCTACACTGCTGCGCTATATGGCACAGGGTGCTGTAGAGTATGCTAAGGAATTAGGATGCGCTCATCCTGAGATCGTTCTGCATCTCGATCATGGTGATAGCTATGAGCTTTGCAAGAACTGCATCGATTTGGGCTTCTCTTCTGTAATGATTGACGGCTCTTCTCTTCCTTACGATGAGAACGTTGCTCTGACTCGCAAGGTAGTTGAATATGCTCATCAGTATGATGTAACTGTTGAGGGTGAGTTGGCTGTATTGGCAGGTGTTGAAGATGAAGTACAGGCTGAGGAATCTCACTACACCAAGCCTGAAGAGGTTATCGACTTCACTTCTAAGACAGGTGTTGATAGCTTGGCTATCTCTATCGGTACTTCTCACGGAGCTTATAAGTTCAAGCCAGAGCAGTGCACACGCGACCCAAAGACTGGCAAACTCGTGCCTCCTCCATTGGCATTCGACGTGCTCGATGCAATCATGAAACAGTTGCCTGGTTTCCCAATCGTGCTCCACGGCTCTTCTTCAGTTCCACAGGAGTATGTTGACATTATCAACGCTAATGGTGGTAAGTTGCCTGATGCAGTAGGTATCCCAGAGGAGCAGTTGCGCCTTGCTTCTAAGAGTGCTGTTTGCAAGATCAACATCGACTCTGACTCTCGTTTGGCATTCACCGCTGCTGTTCGCAAGGTGTTTGCTGACAAACCAGGTGAGTTCGACCCACGTAAGTACTGCGGTCCTGCTCGTGATCTGATGGAAGAACTCTACAAGCACAAGATTACTGATGTGCTGGGTTCTGATGGTAAACTGGCTCAGTGCTAAATCGATTAATGATTAAATTTCAGGGACTGTGATTGGCTCAGTCCCTGTTTTTTTTCTAACCCGTACAAATATGAAAAAGCAATTATTTCTAGTGGTAATGACCACATTATTGGTTGCTTGTCAACCCCATAAGAAAGGCTACACCTTGCCAGACCCTCACGATGTCATCATGTATGAGGTCAACCCTTTGGTATTTGCGCAAGAAGGAGCATTTAATGTCATTGCCAACCGTCTCGATTCCATACGTGCTTTGCGTGTTAATGTCATGTGGTTTATGCCTACCTACGAGCAGGGCGTGTTGAAAGCCAAGAACTCACCTTATTGTATCAAGGACTATAAGGCTGTAAACCCTGCCTATGGCACCCTCGACGATTTTAAGAACCTCGTCAACCTGTGTCATGAGAAAGGTATGAGTGTTATTATGGATTGGGTGGCTAATCATACTTCTTGGGATCATGTGTGGATGGCGGAACACCCTGATTGGTACACCCACGATGAGGAGGGCAATATTATTTGGCCTGCTACCACCAACTGGGATGATGTGGCCGACCTGAATTTTGACAATGCTGAAATGCGCCTCGCCATGATTGATGCCATGAAATATTGGGTGAATGAGGTGGGTATCGACGGTTATCGTTGCGATGCTGCCGACTTCGTACCGTTTGACTTCTGGAAGCAGGCTGTAGATTCTATGCGTGCGATGCCCAAGCGTTTGCTCATGCTGGCAGAAGGCAAGCGTGCCGACCATTTCGATGCTGGTTTCGACATGAACTACTCATGGGATTACATGAATGCCAATCGAGATGTTTTCCAGCGTGATAGCAGTGCCCTTAAGTTGTTGCAAACTGACTATATGGAATATGACACCATTCCTAATGGTAAAGTGAAACTGCGTTTCATCACCAACCACGACGAGGCGGCTGGTCATTCACCTGTTGAGGAATACGGTGGCGTCCGTGGCTCTATCGCAGCCTTTGTCGAGACCATTTTCTTGCGTGGTGGTGCCTTGCTGTATGGCAGTCAGGAGGTGGCTTATCCTGAGCGTCTCAACTTCTTCCACTGGAAGCCCATTAATTGGATGGCGAACCCTGAGGTCTATAATGAATACAAGACCCTTCTCACTATATATGATAAATATGGTGCATTGAAATGGGGAAAGTTGGTAGCTTATCCTGCGACTGATGTGATGGTATTCGAGAAAAGTTACGAGAAACAGCATTTCCTGATATTCGTGAATGTGCGCAACCATGAGGTGTCCACCTTCATTCCAAAGGAATGGCAAGGCCAGCGTGTCAAGGACATGATGCGTGATAGTAAGAAAGAACTACCTGACAATGAGCTGACGCTACACCCCTACGAGTATTACATTCTGAAGAAATAGGTTCTTAAAGGATGTGCCAAATTTGGCACATCCTTTCTGTTTTTTTCATAAAATATTTGCTTATATAAAAATAAATGCTGAAATTTGATGTGCTGATTTGATGTTTCATCTTTAAAACTATATGTAGTTATGAAAAAGTATTTAGCTGAATTAGTGGGTACATTCGTACTTACATTCTTGGGTTGCGGCGCAGCTGTGGCTCTGGGTTGCGGCCAAGACACCGCATCAATTGTTGGTACTGCTATCGCTTTTGGTCTGGCTGTTGTGGCTATGGCTTATACCATTGGTGGTATCTCTGGTTGCCACATCAATCCTGCTATCACCTTGGGTGTTTATCTCAATGGCGGCATCAGTGCTAAGGATTGCGGTATGTATATGGTATTCCAGGTAATCGGCGCTATCTTGGCTGCTGCTGTTCTGGCTGGTATCGTGGCTACAGATCCTGCTGCTGTAATTACCACCGCTACGGGTGCTAACGCTTGTACTTATGGCGCTACCAATGGCCTGATTGTGGAAATCGTACTCACTGCTCTCTTCGTATTGGTAGTTTTAGGAGCTACTTCTAAAACCAATGGTGCTACCAACAATTTCGCTGGTTTGGCAATTGGTTTATCACTGATTTTGATTCACCTTGTAGGTATCCACTTCACCGGTACTTCAGTGAACCCAGCTCGTTCTATCGGTCCTGCTCTGTTCCAGGGTGGTAAGGCTTTGGCTGACCTATGGGTATTCATCGTTGGTCCATTGGTAGGTGGCGCAATCGCTGCTTTCATCTGTAAGATTATCAAACCAGAGGAGAAGTAATAAGTTTTGAATTGATAGATTTTGCTGAAGGGAGAGCCTTATCAGAAGGCTCCCCCTTCTTTAATAATATATAAGGAGGAAGTAAGAAAATAGCAGGTACGCTTTTTTTAATAAGGAAAAACACTTATTATTAGATAAAATAGGCTTCGTGTTAACAAAAAAATAAACGCGTTTATTTTGTTCTGTCTAATACTTGCACTATTTTTGCAAAAAAGTTTTCTAAAAGCACGCAGTAGTGTTCTAAATTATGGATTTAAGAGGTGTAAGGCGACTGGGAAAGCAGACTCTCACCGAGCAAGAGTTGGTGGAAGGGTGTAGGCGAGGCGATGATGCAGCCCGCAGACAACTCTACGAACGCTATGCCGGCAAGATGATGGCCATCTGTATGCGATACATGGGTAATCGTGAGGAGGCTGAGGACTTGCTGCACGACGGATACATCAAACTCTATGGATCGTTCGACAAGTTTGAATGGCAGGGTGAAGGTACCTTGCCCGCTTGGATGGCCCGCGTGATGGCGAACCTGGCATTGCAACGTCTCCGTAAGAACGATGTGATGAGCCAGTCGATAGAACTGGAGAATACTGCTGAACTGCGTGACGATGTTGATAGGCCTGATGAAGGACCAGACATCGAAACCATTCCCAAGAAAGTGCTGATGCAATTCATCGAGGAATTGCCCCCTGGTTATCGTGCTGTGTTTAATATGCACGTGTTTGAAGGGAAAAATCATATTGAGATTGGCAAGGAACTTGGCATCAACAACAAGTCGTCAGCATCGCAGTTGGTAAGGGCACGAGCCATACTGAAGGAGCGAGTGAATGAATGGAGAAGACTTAATGGATAAAATGATATGAAACAACAAGATGACATATGGCTGAAGCAATGGAAGGACTGTCTCGAGGATTTCGAAGAGGAAGTTCCTGTGAATGGCTGGGAGCGACTGCAGGCCGATTTGCAAACTAATGTCCCGTTTGGTCAGGTAGAAGCCTCTAAAGCCAAGGTCATTCCCTTTCGTACATGGAGGGTAGTGGCAGCTGCGGCTGTGGTGGTGCTCATAGCTGGTGCAGGAATTTGGTTCCTGACATCCGACAAGGCACCTCAAGTGCCAAGCGTTGAATCTCCTGTGGCACAGGTGGCTCAAATGTAAACGCAAGCTCCTATGTTATCCATCGCGACACCTGAGAACGCAGAGGAAGAAGTTGAGGCTTCTGAAGAAGCTACCTCAGTACCAGCTAAGCAGGAGCGCATGCAGACTGAGAAACCAGTCCAAAAAGTAGCTGCAAAAGTAGAGTCTTCCGCGTCAATTCCTTCAGTCACATCCAACCCTGCAACACAAACATCATCTAAAATAGCCCAAGCCTCTGCTCCAGTATCCAAAACTGAAGAAACAAAGAGCGAAGGAACTCCTATACAAGTAAGAAACATCAACCGTAGTCAGGCACAACGTTCTGTTGAGCCGATGGCATTAAACGGCAATGCGGTAACTTCAGACGAGGTGAGTACGGTTAACCGCCGTCAGGTGCGCGTCTCTAGTGATGAGCGTATGCATAATGTTACCCGACTACGTAGTCAGGGCGATGCAACTACTCGTTCGGTAGGTAATGTGACCGATATGGACAGGGTGTTCAACTCTTATACGGCTCACTACAGTGAGTTGTATAATAAGACAGAGCGTTTGTTCGATAATGGAGCAGGTGACTATAGCACTGTTGACAATGCTTTATTCCTTGTAGGCTTGGTGAAGAAAATGCAAAGTCAGCGTTCAGCTGCCGATGAGCAACTCTATCGTGAAATAGCTAGCCGCTTTGTCGAGTTGCAACAGCCTAATGGACTTTGGAAAAACAGTTTGCTGGATCCTACCTCTCGCAGTGTTGATACCGATACTGAAAGCTATATTTGTTATGCTTTGGCTTGGGGCCTAAACAATGGCCTATTGAACCGCAAGCAGTACCTTGAAGCAGTGCGTCATGCTTGGAAATCTATTGGCAACTGTAATAGCGAACCTTGCCTCATGGCAGCAGAACAGGTGCAGAAATTGCAATAAATTTTTTGAATAAGCATAAAGAAATCCCGGTGAAAATAACTTCATCGGGATTTCTTTATGCTTATTTTAGAGGAGCTTCGGCTTCCTCAGCTGCCTTATCGGCAATACGCTTTTCGATGTAGCGTATTTTGAGTTGTGCCTCCTCCTTCGCTTTGTTTAGTTCGGTGATGCTATTTAATAAGGTAGCCAGTTCGCGGATATTGGCAGCAGCTTTGCGGTCAGCAGCCGTCATAGAGGTATTGAAACTACGGTCACCAACGAACTGCACCTTCAGGTTCTCATCCTGATGAGCAGCAATGAAGTCAATCACACCACCATCTTCTCCATATTTATAATCAGCTTTCTCAATCTGTTCACCCAAGTCAGAAGTTTCGTAACTGTCCTTCGAGTTAGGTGTCTGTGCCGATGAGCCATCAGGTGCTGTTACCTTTACTGCCGTATGGTGGATGTTACCTGCACCGCAATAGGTGGAGGTCATGCTCAACTTGCCTTCCTCGCTTACCTGAAAGCGCAAAAAAGAACGATGTATATTCTTCTCTACCGTCTGCGACTTGTCGAAATAGTTACCGACACGTTGGTATTGTTCGTCTTTTTCCAATACGAACTTATCCTTAATAACTTCAACAGCCTGTTGTGTTTCCGCCAGTTTGACATCGATGGTATCCACCAGTTGGTGCTGTTCTGCCAGTTCCACCTCCCTTTGCAAAGCCAAGCTTGCCCTGCGGGTGTCGAACGCCTTGGGGAATAGTATCTTGATACTGTCGATGAGTTGCTTAGCCATCTCGAGATTACCTTGTTGGAAAGCAACTTTGGCCTCTTGCAATTTCATGTCGGCTTGCTTCTCTATATCGTTGCAACCGATGAGGCTGCCAATGGCTATCACACATGCTATAAGTGGCAATAAAAGTCTTTTCATATCAGTAGTATTTAAGAATCTGTTGCAAAGATAGAAATATTTTCGTAACTTCGCACCCCGTTAATGGTCTTTTGTACAATGATACACCTGACAACTGAAGAACTGAAAGAGAAATTTGCGGGAAAGATTTTCCAGCAGATTCAGCAGACAGCCGACGAACTGCACTTGGAGTGCTATGTAGTGGGTGGTTATGTTCGTGATCTGTTTCTGGAACGCCCATCGACCGACATTGATGTGGTGGTGGTAGGTAGTGGCATTGCGATGGCTGAGGCATTGGGCCAAAGGTTAGGTAGGGGAGCCCATGTGTCTGTTTTCCGTAATTTCGGTACTGCACAGGTGAAATACAAAGGTCAGGAAATAGAGTTTGTGGGTGCCCGTAGGGAATCCTATACCCACGATTCTCGTAAACCCATTGTGGAAGATGGGACGTTGCAGGATGATCAAAATCGTCGTGACTTCACCATAAACGCCTTGGCAGTATGCCTCAATACCGACAGGTTTGGCGAGTTGGTGGACCCGTTCGATGGCTTGGAAGATCTGAAAGAGGGTACCATCCGTACGCCGTTAGATCCTGACATCACATTCAGTGACGACCCCTTACGCATGATGCGTTGTGTACGATTTGCTACTCAGTTAAACTTCTTTATCGATGATGAAACCTTTGAGTCATTGGAGCGTAACAGGGAGCGAATCAGTATTATATCTAAAGAGCGTATCAATGATGAATTGAATAAGATCATGATGGCAAAAACGCCTTCGAAAGGTTTCGTGGAGTTAGACCGTTGTGGATTGCTACAACTGATATTCCCGGAATTGGTGAAGTTGCAAGGAGTGGAAACACGCAACGGACGTGGACACAAGGACAATTTCTACCACACTTTGGAGGTGCTCGATAATATCAGTCGGAATACAGATAACCTGTGGTTGCGATGGGCTGCTTTGTTGCACGATATCGGCAAACCTGCTACCAAACGTTGGGAGCCTGGGGTGGGGTGGACTTTCCATAATCACAATTACATAGGCGAGAAGATGGTGCCACAGATATTTAAACGGATGAAGTTGCCACTGAACGAAAAGATGAAATATGTGCAGAAGTTGGTTGGCTTACATATGCGCCCCATTGCGATGGTGGATGATGAAGTGACAGACTCAGCTGTGCGTCGCATGATGTTTGAAGCCGGTGAGGATATAGATGACTTGATGTTGCTCTGTGAGGCCGATATCACCAGTAAGAACCAAGAGAAAAAAGAACGACATTTGCGCAATTTCCAGTTGGTGCGCCAGAAGATGGAGGAGTTGAAGGAGAAAGACCATCGTCGTAACTTCCAACCATTGGTGGATGGTAACGAGATTATGCAACTTTTTGGCTTGCATCCCAGTCCGGAGGTAGGGGTGCTGAAAGATGCTTTGAAGAATGCCATCTTGGATGATAATCTTCCCGACAGTCGTGAGGCAGAGATTGCCTTTTTGTTAGGGAAAGCTGCAGCTATGGGACTTCAGCCCGTTTCCTCATCACAAGAAATAAAATAAGGTAGTAAAAGCTTTGACTTTTCCTAAAAGTTTCGGATATTTGCATTTGCTAATAAGAAAAACTAACGGTTTATGAAAGGAATCATTCTTGCAGGTGGCAGTGCCACCCGTCTCTATCCGCTGTCGAAGGCAATCTCCAAACAGATTATGCCTGTATACGACAAGCCTATGATTTACTATCCTTTATCTACGCTTATGCTTGCCGGTATCCGTGAAGTGCTGGTCATCTCTACCCCTCGTGACCTGCCTATGTTTCGTGACCTGCTGGGTACTGGTGATGAGTTGGGCATGAAATTTGAATATAAGGTGCAGGAGAAACCTAATGGCCTGGCACAGGCGTTTGTGCTGGGTGCTGAGTTCCTAAATGGTGAGGCTGGTTGCCTTATTTTAGGTGATAACCTATTTTATGGACGTGGGTTTGGACAGTTGCTGAAGAGTGCTGTAAAGATTGATAAAGGTGCCTGCATTTTTGGCTACTATGTGAAGGATCCTCGTGCTTACGGTGTGGTAGAGTTTGATGCTAAGGGCCATGTGATTTCATTGGAAGAAAAGCCTGCTCAACCAAAGAGCAACTATGCAGTGCCAGGTTTGTATTTCTATGACAACACCGTTACAGAAAAGGCAGCATCGTTGAAGCCATCAGCTCGTGGCGAATATGAAATAACCGACCTCAATAAGCTTTATCTTCAAGAAGGAACCCTCAAGGTGGAGGTGTTTGGACGTGGCTTTGCTTGGTTGGATACTGGTAGCAGCGACAGTCTGTTGGATGCATCCAACTTTGTAGCTACCATACAGAATCGTCAAGGTATGTATGTGAGCTGTATCGAGGAAATTGCTTGGCGCAACGGCTGGATCAATACTCAGCAACTCAAGGATTTAGGCGAGCAACTTAGCAAAACTGCCTATGGCCAGTATTTAATTGACCTCGCTGAACACCATAAAGCCTAATCATTATGAAAACATACCTTGTTACAGGAGCCGCAGGTTTCATCGGTTCTAATTTTGTGAAATATATGTTGAAGAAGCACGAAGATGTCTGTCTCGTGGTGCTGGATGCATTGACATATGCAGGTAATTTGGGTACCATCGCCAACGACATAGATGATAAACGTTGCTTCTTTGTGAAAGGTGACATCTGTGACCGTAAGCTGGTGGATAGTTTGTTTGATAAGTATCATTTCGACTATGTGATAAACTTTGCCGCTGAGAGTCATGTGGACCGTAGTATTGAGAACCCTCAACTGTTCTTGCAAACCAATATTTTAGGTACACAGAACCTGCTGGATGCTGCTCGAAAGGCTTGGGTGACGGGCAAGGATGAGCATGGCTATCCAACTTGGAAAAGTGGGGTGCGCTACCATCAGGTATCTACCGATGAAGTGTATGGCGCTTTAGGTACAGAAGGTTACTTCATAGAGACAACACCCATTTGTCCGCATAGTCCTTACAGCGCTTCAAAGGCTTCTGCCGATATGGTGGTACAGGCTTATCGCGACACCTATAAGATGCCCGTATCAACTACCCGTTGCAGCAATAATTATGGCCCTTATCATTTCCCAGAGAAGTTGATACCGCTAATCATTAAGAATATCTTGGAAGGTAAGCAACTGCCTGTGTATGGCGACGGAAGTAATGTGCGCGATTGGCTCTATGTAGAAGATCATTGCAAGGCGATTGATATGGTGGTGAGCAACGGTCGAGAGGGTGAGGTATATAATGTGGGTGGACACAACGAGAAAACTAACCTTGAGATTGTAAAAATCACCATCAGTACTATTCGTAAAATGATGGAAGAAAATCCAGAATACCGAAAGGTGCTGAAGAAGCAGGTGAAAGGTGCCGACGGACAGATTGATATCAATTGGATTAATAACGACTTGATATCATTTGTTAAAGACCGCTTAGGGCATGATCAGCGCTATGCTATCGATCCTACGAAGATTAAGAACGAATTGGGTTGGTATCCCGAGACTAGTTTTGAGGTGGGCATAGTGAAAACCATCGAATGGTACCTTAACCATCAAGACTGGGTAGAGCAGGTGACGAGTGGTGACTATCAACACTATTACGAACAAATGTACTCAAATCGATAAAGACAAAGGCTCCCACGAGGGAGCCTTTATTATTCAATATTCATTATCCATTATCTATTATCTATTATCTATTAAGTTGGCATCATTACTACACCAGTTTTCTTCTTGCCATCCATTTTTGCTACCAATGGCGTATCGAAGTGAACGTGCCGCAGGTAGGTGGTTTCCTCTACGGCAGGTTGTGCATTCAGGAACTCCTGGTTGTAGATGCCATCGTTCATATAGGCGTTAATGGTGAAATAGCCCACGCCAAATGAGGTGAGGTTCTGGAAGAAGTGAGTGCCTTGACTGGGATCGACACGATAGTTTGTCAAACCAGCCTCCACAATAATACGGGCAGCACTGATGTGAGGCCACTTGACAGGGATGCCTAACCAAGGGTCACTGCTTCCCCAACGTCCAGGACCGATTAGGATGTAGTTCTTGTCCTCATCGAGGAATCGCTGGTTAATTTTTTCTATCTCCCATGCAATTGCCTGGTTGTTCTGAGCATTATAGTTGTCCGTCTTTACATAAATTACATCCTGTATCTCATTCATAATACCATGACCAAGTGAGTTGTTCGACTTTAGCAATAGCTGGTCGTCAGGTATTTGCGACAGGTCTTCTTCCAAGTTCTCCTTGGTATCGACAATAGGCCGGATTTGTAGTAAGTAGAAAGTGCTCACCTCGTTCTGCTCTTTTGCCAGTTTAGCGGCAAACTCAATCTCCACAGGTCGGCGCATCTCTTCTTGACCATATTTCAACGAAAGCTGTAAGATGCGAGGTAATGGGAAGATATCGTGTTGCAAGATATTGGCAAAGGTAATGACCTTTCTGCCTCCAGGATAAATACCATCACGAATCACCTGGTCATAAGGGTCAAAGGTGGAGGCAATGTAGTTTAGTGAACCGTCTTTTTCAGCATCCTTTACACTCAACTTCAATAGGTTGAAACCATCGTTGATGGAGAAATTCTGTCCGGTGTTCGTCATATCAAGGGCATAGAAACGCGTCTGCGTCTCACGCAATGCCAGATCCAATTCGCTCGTTTGAAGTACCTTGTTGGGATGATAGGGCGATACACGAAGCGTTAAACCACCATCCACGATATATTTACCCAAACCCAAAGCCAAACTCACCGTACCTTCCTCAGGTTTTTCGTCGCCGATGGGGTAATAGTTGAGTGAGCGACCTACGCCTGAGAAAGATGGGTAGTAATGGTCGCCATATTGCGTACCCACAACCTCCTGCAGGATAACTGCCATCTTCTCTTGGTCAATTACATTGCTGGTGGCTTGCATATATGCTTTCGAGTCTTTGAAATATACAGAAGCATACACACCTTTAATAGCATCGCTTAGCATACGCAACATCTCGTATTTGTCGTCACGGTTAGGTATCATATAGGTGCTGTAGATACCTGCAAAAGGCTGGTAGTGCGAGTCTTCCAATAACGATGACGAACGGATGGCGATAGGCGACTTCACAGCATCAAAGAAGGTGAAGAAGTCTTCTACCAATCGCTCTGGCAAACGAGCCTTGAGGAAATACTTCAAAATGGTTTCATCGTCAGCATCCGACAGAGCTATCTGATAGAGGTTATTGGTAGCCATGAATTCATCGAACACGTCGGTACATAGCACCACCGTCTTGGGTACCATGATACGTGCATTGTCAAACTCGTCAAACTCGGTATGTCGCTTTAGGAAGTTATCGATGAATGCCAAGCCACGACCCTTGCCACCTAACGATCCCTCGCCGATACGGGCAAAGTTAGAGTAGCTGTCGAAGCGGTCGCGTCTAAAGATAGCCACCACACCTTGGTTTTTCATCTTGCGATATTTAACGATGGCATCGAAAATGATTTCTCGGTGGGCATCTACGTCTTGTAAGCTGTTCCATGTAATGGGTTTCAGGAACTCGGCAATGGGGAAGATGGCGCGCGAGTAGAGCCAGCGACTCATGTGGTTACGACTGATATGATAGAGGAACGACTCGGTTGGGATGGCAAACAAAATGTGCTGCAATTCCTTGAGGTTCTTTACCGTGGCAATTTTTTCATGGGTCATGGGGTTGCGGAAGACAAAGTCACCGAAGCCCACCTTCTCACGCAAAATCTTACGCAGGTCGAGGTCCATGTGCTTCGAGTTCTTGTCGATAAAAGCAGCTCTGTACTTCTTGGCATACAGTGTATTTTCTATCTCAGCCGACTGGATGATAAGTGGTACAAAGGGGTCGTTCTTGCGCACATGCTGGCAGAACTTGATGCCAGCCATTGGATCCTTTTCTTGTCCTTGAGCCTGTGGGAAACGCACGTCGGTAATGACGCCCAATATATTGTTCTTATATTGTTCGTAGATGTTCACAGCTTCTTCATACGTACGAGCCAATGCTATCTTTGGACGTCCACGTAAGCGCAAGGTGCGCTGGTGCTCGTTCAGTGCCTCGTCGGCAAACTCCTGACTCTGCTGTAAGACGAACTTATAAAGGTTGGGTAGGATGGATGAGTAAAATCGAATGCCATCTTCTACTAACAGGATGACCTGCACACCTACCTCTTGTACATCGTGTTCTAGGTTCATCTTGTCTTCCAACAGTTTGAGGATAGATACAATGAGGTCGGTATTGCCTAACCAGCAAAACATATAGTCAAATGCACTCAAGTCCTCGTTTGCCATTCGTTTGGTGATACCGTGACTGAATGGGGTAAGAATCACCATTGGGATGTTTGGATACTGAATTTTAATGCTGCGTGCCACACTAAATGACTCGTTATCGCCCGTACCTGGCATACAGATGACTAGGTCGTATTCCAGCATTGCTAGCTGTTTAATAGCTTCCTCGTAGGTGGTTACCTGGGTAAATCGGGGGGGGTAGCGCAAAGAAAGTGACGAGTATTCGATGAAAATTTTCTCTTCGATGCGTCCATCGTCTTCCAGCATGAAAGCATCGTACGGATTAGCAATCAGCAATACGTTGTAGATACGCTTAGTCATCAATTTTGCAAATTGAGTGTCGCGTAGGTATAATCGATTTATATTTTGCTTACTTAGCATGCTCTGTTATCGTTCTTAAATTATTTGCAAAAATAATATTTTTCAATATTTCTGACAATAAAATTCGTGAATTCAAAAAAATATCCTTACATTTGCGATGTAAAACATGCAAAGAGTTCTTTGAGATTTTAACCTGAACCTGACAGATTATTGTTAATAGTTCTAAATGTTTTGGCAAAAAGATTTGTGTAAAGAATTATTTTGTATATTTGCAGTGCTTATGATTGACGTTTTGATGTAAGCAATGTTTTATAGAAAACTTTTAAAATCTATATGCTATGAATATTGATAGAATTATGTCGAATTTGGAGGCAAAGCACCCAGGTGAGTCTGAATACCTCCAGGCAGTTAAAGAAGTTCTTCTTTCTATTGAAGATGTTTACAACCAGCATCCGGAGTTTGAAAAGGCGAAGATTATTGAAAGGCTTGTTGAGCCTGATCGTATCTTTACCTTCCGTGTTACTTGGGTTGATGACAAGGGTGAGGTGCAGACTAATTTGGGCTATCGTGTGCAGTTTAACAATGCCATTGGCCCTTACAAAGGTGGCTTGCGTTTCCATGCGTCAGTTAATCTGTCAATTCTAAAGTTCTTGGGATTTGAGCAGACATTCAAGAATGCACTTACTACATTGCCAATGGGCGGCGGTAAGGGTGGTTCTGACTTCTCACCACGTGGTAAGAGCGATGCTGAAATCATGCGTTTCTGCCAGGCTTTCATGTTGGAGTTGTGGCGTCATGTAGGTCCTGAGATGGATGTTCCTGCTGGTGATATTGGTGTTGGTGGCCGTGAGATTGGTTACGTGTTTGGCATGTACAAAAAACTCACACGTGAGTTTAGCGGCACTTTCACTGGTAAGGGTCTCGAATATGGTGGTTCACTGATTCGTCCTGAGGCTACAGGTTTTGGTGCACTCTATTTCACCAAGCAGATGATGGCTACCCGTGGTCTTGACTTAAAGGGTAAGACTGTTGCTGTATCTGGTTTTGGTAATGTTGCATGGGGCGCTGTAACTAAGGCAACAGAGTTGGGCGCAAAGGTAGTTACCATTTCTGGTCCTGATGGTTATGTTTACGATCCAGACGGTATCAGCGGTGATAAGATTGACTACATGTTGGAACTCCGTGCTTCTGGCAACGATGTAGTTGAGCCTTACGTAGAGCAGTATCCTAACGCTAAGTTCTTCGCAGGTAAGAAACCTTGGGAACAGAAAGTAGATGTAGCTTTGTGCTGCGCTACCCAGAATGAGTTGAATGGCGATGATGCTCAGATGTTGATTGACAACAAGACTTTGTGTGTTGCAGAGGTGTCTAACATGGGATGTACACCAGAGGCTATTGACAAGTTCATCGAGCACAAGATGCTGTATGCTCCTGGTAAGGCAGTCAACGCTGGTGGTGTGGCTACTTCTGGCTTGGAAATGTCACAAAATGCAATGCACCTGAGTTGGAGTGCTGCAGAGGTGGATGAAAAGTTGCATACTGTAATGCACAATATTCATGAGCAGTGCATCAAGTACGGAACGCAGCCAGATGGTTATATCAACTATGTTAAGGGTGCTAATGTAGCCGGTTTCATGAAGGTAGCTCATGCTATGATGGCTCAGGGAGTAATCTGATGCATGTTTGTAAAGAGAGAATTGATAGACAGTATTCTATAAGAAACTTTGTTTAGTTGTATTTGTATTTGTGGTTTGTGCTGCCAGCAGTCTGTGAAGATAGCTGGCAGTTTTTTGTGGCAATTAAAAAAAGAAAGGCGACTTTTCTGCCGCCTTTCAATATATAAGCTAATAAGCTTTATACTAATTTCCCAATCCAATCTTCTTTGTCTCCTGGCAATAGGTCAACAACTGGCACCTCAATCATGGTGTAGCAACCAGGTTCGCGACGCATGGTAGCACGTGCGGCACATACCAATACCTGACCAGTCAGGGCAGGGTTGTTGATGTGCATATTGAACTCAAACAGTTGGTTCTGTGTCTTACCTGATACACCTTTGCGTGTGAGGTTTACCCCATGACCCATATCTTTTAGGTCATCCACACAAGGCACCTGCATCACGTGAGTCTCATCATTGGCAAAGTAGGGGTCGGTTTTGATGGCACGTTCTACATCTTCAAACTTGTAACCGTCCTCTAATTCTACATACACCATGCGACGATGAATGCCAGTGCCCACGGGAATAGTCATTGAAAGTGCAGCTCTCACACCTTCTTTTGATTTCACAGCTACGGTGTGACCCATGCTCATGCCTGGTCCAAAGTTGGTATAGCTAATACCCTTGGGAGCGATGGCCTGTAATAGGGTGCGTACCACTGAGTCAGATCCTGGATCCCATCCAGCAGAAATGATGGACACCGTGTTGTGAGCCTTTGCCACATCCTGCAATGATTTTCGCAGGGCAGGAATCTGTGTATGTATGTCGAAACTGTCAACAGTGTTGATGCCTAAAGCCAAAATGTCCTTGGCATAGCTCTCTACGCTACGGGTAGGGGTACTAAGAATAGCTACATCCACGTCACCCAGTTCGCGAATATCTTTTACTACCTTATAATCCTTCAGTTCGGCAGGACAGTTTTCTGCACCAGCTCGACGGACAATACCTACTACCTCGAAATCTTGTGCTGCTTGCAACGCCTCTAACGTGAAGCGGCCGATGTTGCCATAACCAACGATGGCTGCTCTAATTTTCTTCATAACTTCTGAATATTTGTTGTAAAAAACTCAAGTTTGGTTGCAAAAATACATAAATATTCTGTATCTTCGCATCATAAAAACAAAAAATATTCGTTATATGCTAGAATATGTAAAAGGTGAGATAGCTGAGTTGGCACCTGCCAATGCTGTAATAGATTGTCATGGAGTGGGATATATGTTGAATATTTCCCTCAACACCTATAGTGCCATTCAGGGGAAGAAAGAGGCAAAGCTATTTGTATATGAGGCCATACGCGAAGACGCTTATGTGCTGTTCGGCTTTGCTACGAAGCAGGAACGCGAATTGTTCTTACAGCTTATTAGCGTGTCTGGTATTGGTGGTAATACAGCACGTACTATCCTCTCTGCGCTCTCACCTAGCGAATTAGTGAATGTTATTAGTTCTGAGAATACCCAACTGCTTAAGTCTGTTAAGGGTATAGGTCTCAAAACCGCTCAGCGTATTATTGTTGAATTAAAAGACAAGCTACAAACCGATGGTTTAGCAATGGGCGATGCTACAGTGGTGAATGTGCCTAAGTCAGATAGCGTGAACCGTGAGGTGCAGCAAGAAGCTGTGTCTGCACTTACTATGTTGGGCTTTCCTGTTGCACCGTCCCAAAAGGTGGTATATACCATTCTCAAGGAAGAACCCGATGCCGCAGTGGAACGTGTTATTAAACTGGCGTTGAAGCGGCTATAAGGCTTTTCGCCTTATGGATACGCCGGAGGCTGACTGCGAGCAGATATGCCGCCTACACACATCCATAAGACTTTTAACAAGAGAGCAAATAAAGGGAGCGATTTTCGCTCCCTTTATTAATTACGTTTCGCCTTATGGCAATTTTCAATTCTTAGTTGTAAGAAAGTCCGAATCCAAACTCAAATGCCTTGTTAGGAGCATCGAATGGCACATCCTCCAACTGAGCCTCTACATCCTTCATGGTAGCAGGAATCTCAAATGGCAGCTTGCCCACTGGATTGAACTTGCCAAATACTACATCGAGGAATGCATTGTCCAGACAGTCGAATGTCAGGAAGCACCCCTTTACCACTTTTTTAAGGTCTTGTGGCAGTACGATACTGGTACCACTTGGGTTGAATGCCACCACTACAGGCTTGCCAGTAGCCGACAGTTTCTTGATGTTATTCCAGATAGAAGCGGGGATCTCGATATTTACAGGCTTAGCAGCCTCAATGGCACGCTGTTTTTCGAAAGCAGCACGTTGAGCAGGAGTCATACCACCGCCGAAGCCAAAACCACCTTGACGAGGCTCTGTAACACCTGTGCGAACGATAATCAGGTCGGCCTGTGATGGCTTATCAACCAAGGTACCATAGTTTTTGGCAATCTCAGTGTCGATGCCTTCCACATAGATCTTGGTGCCTTCCTTAGCTGGCAATGTGTTCCCCTCGTTCACCAACAGGATGTTTGACTCCAGTTGTGCCTCGTAAGCATTCTTCTGCAAGTCCTCACGCTGGCAAACCTTAGCGGCATTGTCTGGGTCAACGTATGGATTCTCGAACAAGCCTAGGATGAAGTGCCACTGCAGGATGCGCTTTGCAGCTTGGTTCACGCGCTCTTCAGTTACACGACCTTCCTTTACCAACTCAACTACCAACTGAGTTTCTGTCTCGCTACCCATCTGGTCAACACCAGCATTGATCACCATCTCCATGTTATCCTTCAGTGTAGTCTTGCCAGCCAAACGAGGATTCAACGGACCCGTACGGCCAACCACACCCCAGTCGGTGCAGATCGCACCCTTGAAGCCCAACTGATCATACAGCACCTTGGTGCTCCAGTAAGGAGAGTAGTTCACGTTCAGGGTATCTACGTAAGTACCACTATAGTAACCCATCACAGCCAATGCACCCTTAGCGATACCAGCCTTGAATGGCTTCAAGTGATAGTCAACATTGTTGCCCGGATATACGGTGAAGTTACCCTTTCCACCCTCGTGAGGGTTAGCACCTGGCCAGTGCTTCAGGTGTACCAACACCTTGTTAGGACCCACATTCTCACCCTGTGCACCATCCATGAATGCCTCCATCATCTCGATGGTTAAGTCAGCATCCTCAGAGAAGCAACCCATGTTGCGACTCCAGCGAGGCTCGGTAATCACATCAATCTGAGGACCTAAACTCATGTGGAGACCTACAGCACGGTATTCCT
>JAEEOD010000225.1 GCA_016284115.1 Bacteroidaceae bacterium | reverse complement strand
CTGGTGGCGACTCGACGGACGACCTACCATTCTAATAAGTTATTTCCCAGCGGTTGTTTTTCTGTTGATAGATCGCTGTGCGGACATAAGAAGATTTAGTATTTTGCAAATCCATAAAGGCGGCATTGCTGGAAAGCGTGCCGCTTTGTTGTTGTGCCTCAATGACTTGCTGAAGTAACTCATTGCTGAAACTGAGCGCCAACAGATTATCAGTAATATAAGCCGAAAGCTCATGACCATCAGCCAATTGATAAACAACTATATTTTCACCTTTGAAGTTGATGACCTCAGGTTCGTCGACAGGATTCAAGAAATAACGCGTGCAAAACTCTTGGAACGAAGCAGCATCATCGGCCTCAACACTACAATAGAGAATCTGGTTAACCGCATTCTCGGGTTGATGATAGCTCAGCAACACCCTACTTAACTGCGCACTGAGTCCATGGGGAGCTGCCTCCATGAAATCATGCACATAATTACGCAAGCAATCTACCATGTCGGACACTGGCAAATCGGTATCTGCCAATGAGCCATCGTTCACATCATCCACAAATGCCACTACGTCATCAGTTTCCACCACAGCAATGGCATTGGCAGGTACCAATGAATACAGACTGCTTACCTCAGGCTGTGAAATCCTGGAATTTTGCAGATACAAGTATGCCACAACGCCTGCTACTAGCAGTAGCAAAGACATGGCCACAGCGATACGATGTACTACAACGGATTTCATGTTTATTAGATATTTTTCACAAAAATATTAAAAACATCTAACATAAACAAGAAAATTTTAATAAAAATTAAAATTCGAGTGTTAAGCCATCATAGGCATAGTGAATATGAGGAGGTAGTTGGGCATCTGAAACTGCATGCAAACCAGCATAATGACTCATATGGATGAAGTAGGTTTCCTTAGCTCCTATTCGAAGTGCATTCTCTATGGCTTGGCTGATGTTCTGATGTGTGGGATGTTCGTAAAAATGCAGCGCATTCATAATCAGCACATCTAAACCTTGCAAAGCATCGTAGGATGCTTGCGGCATAGTCTTCATATCGGTGATATAGCCAAAATTTCCTATGCGAAACCCCAAAATGGGGAGATCACCATGCATAACTCTCAGCGGCAAAATTTCTGTATTTTTCACCTTGAATGGTTGGAAAGGCACGACTTCGCAGAGGCTGATACCGGGCACACCAGGATACTTCTTCTTCGTAAAGCAATAGGGCAAACGCGTTTGCAGGTCGTGTGCCGTATAATCTTCTGCATAGACATTTACATCGCCGAATACATTGCTGGGGCGCAAATCGTCCAACCCTCCCACATGGTCGGAATGCTCGTGGGTAATCAGGATGGCATCAGGTACCACAAACGGCTGTACTTGAAGGTATTGCTGACGGAAATCGGGACCACAATCAATCAAGATAACAGTATCGTCAGTATAGACAAGCGATGAGCAACGCAGGCGCTTATCACGAGGGTCGACAGACCTACAAACCTCACAATTGCATCCCAACGTGGGCACGCCCATGGATGTTCCGGAACCTAAGATCCTGATTTTCATACTAACATTATTCAATAAAATTGACTTCAGGATGAATCTCAATGCCAAACTGGTTAGCCACATCACGACATACAGCCTCAGACAAAGCCACGATTTCAGCCCCAGAGGCACCTCCTAAATTGACCAATACCAATGCTTGTTTGTCGTGCACAGCAGCACGACCTAATGCCTTGCCTTTCCATCCAGTTTGCTCAATCATCCAACCAGCAGGTATCTTGACATGCTGCTCATCAACTTCGTAATACGGCATATTAGGATATTGAGCCAAAAGGCTCTGCCATTTCTCACGACTCACAACAGGATTGGTAAAGAAACTGCCTGCATTGCCCAATACCTGAGGGTCGGGCAACTTACTCTGGCGTATCTTGATGATAGTTTGACGCAACAAAGGCAGAGTAACTTCCATATCCCCTAGCTCTCTGCGGATGGTGCCATAATCCAACTTGAGATATGGCACCTTACTCAATTGAAAATTAACGTAGGTGACGAAATAGACCTTCATCTCAGGGCGCTTGAAGATGCTATTGCGATAGGCGTACTCACATTCTGCATTTTGAAACACACGCTTTTGCCCATTGATATCGATGGTCTCAACGGTGGTGATCAAATCTTTTACTTCCACCCCATAAGCGCCAATGTTTTGTACGGCACTAGCCCCCACCTCACCAGGGATGAGCGATAGGTTCTCGGCACCATACCAATTATGCTGAACGCAATAGGCAACAAGATCATCCCATACCTCACCAGCACCCACACGCAGGAATACCTCGGTATCGTTTTCACCAATCACCTCCATTCCTTTGATCTGGGAATGCAATACAGTACCCAGATAACGTTCGTGCATAAAAAGTAAATTACTGCCACCACCCACGTGTAGGAAAGGTACTTTAACCTTGCCATCAGCAATAAGTCCCATGAGTTCTTCCTCAGTGCTATATTCCAGCAACTGAGCAGCCTCAACTTTTAGTCCGAACGTATTATGTACTAAACCACCAACCATAACCAATAACCTATATCGAAGTGTCCTCAAACTTATACATCTCCCATTCACCACTCCGTTTACGGAAATACAAGATAATGGATGTACCATCTTGAAATCCATTCACCTTCAGTATCTTTCTACGCGACCTACCATCGTTGGTTTGTCCATAATTGATGTTCGTTAACCTATCGGACGGCAATTCAGGCTTAAAGGCAAACCACTGACTAATGCCCAAGGTGGTTTCCAAAACGGAGAACTCGTCATCGGGATCCAAAGTTACAAATTCTATCAGATTGGTGAGATGATCCAACT
>JAEEOD010000224.1 GCA_016284115.1 Bacteroidaceae bacterium | reverse complement strand
CATTGGGCGCGTTTCGCCCTTCTTATTAATCAGGAACAAGCTTGGGATATGCGCATCCTTGGCCACCTTGGCGTCATCAGCACCAAAAGTTGGTGCAATATGTACGATACCGGCACCATCTTCTGTGGTTACATAGTCGCCAGGAATCACACGGAAAGCTTTATCAGCGGCCTCGTGCCACTTGCCTTCAGCATCTACCTCAACAGGCTTCACAAACTTCAGCAACTGTTCGTACTTCATTCCTAACAAATCAGTACCTTTGTATTCGCCTACGACTTTGAATGGCACCACCTTGTCACCCTTCTTATAGTCTTCCAGAGGCATATTTTCACCTTTCTGGTTGAAATGTGTATAGAGCAACGCCTTTGCCAGAACAGCTGTGATAGGCTCACCCGTATAACTGTTATAGCTCCGTACAGCTAAATAATCAATCTTTGGTCCCACGCAGAGCGCAGTGTTTGATGGCAATGTCCATGGAGTGGTTGTCCAAGCGATGAACACAGGAGTACCCCACTTCGCCATTTCCGGTTTTGGATTCAGCATCTTAAACTGCGCTACAACAGTAGTATCTTTCACATCGCGGTAGCAACCAGGCAAGTTCAACTCGTGTGAGCTCAAACCAGTACCAGCAGCTGGAGAATAAGGCTGAATAGTATAACCTTTATACAGCAACCCTTTCTGGTGTAACTGAGCCAACAGCCACCATAGGGTTTCGATATAACGATTGTCGTAAGTTATATAAGGTTCGTCAGTATCTACCCAGTAGCCCATTTTGTGAGTAAGATCAGTCCACTCCTTGGTGAACTTCATTACATCTTTTCTACAAGCGGCATTATACTCTTTCACGGTAATGGTTTTGCCAATATCTTCCTTGGTGATGCCCAGAGCCTTCTCCACACCCAGCTCAACAGGTAGTCCGTGGGTATCCCATCCTGCTTTACGCTTCACCTGATATCCCTTCATGGTCTTAAAACGACAAAAAATGTCCTTAATTGAACGGGCCATCACATGGTGAATACCTGGCATACCGTTAGCTGAAGGTGGACCCTCATAGAACACATATGAAGGACAACCCTCACGTTCAGTCATGCTCTTCTCAAAGATGTGGTTTTTCTCCCACAGAGCCTGCACTTCCTTGTTGATATTCGATAGGTTGAAGTTTGTATATTCAGCAAAATTCTTACTCATTATATCGTTTTTTTTATCAGTTTACTTATTAACAAGGCGCAAAGATACACCTTATTTCTTTAATAACAAAAAATACACGTTGAAAAGTTTATAACCACCAAGTTTTAGAAATTATGTTGCCAATATCCTTTCTAATCCGAAAAGGGTTTTGTAAATTTGCAGTTCTAAATATTAATTTGATTAATTATGGCAATAGTAAAACCATTTAAGGGCATACGTCCACCACAGGCGCTTGTTGAGCAAGTGGCTTCACGTCCCTATGACGTACTGAACTCTGAAGAGGCTCGCCAAGAGGCCAAAGGTAACGAAAAATCACTGTATCACATCATTAAGCCAGAAATTGACTTTGAACCAGGAACAGATGAACACGACCCTCGTGTTTATCAAAAAGCTGCAGAGAATTTCCAAATGTTCCAAGACAAGGGATGGTTGGTGCAAGATGAGCAGGAAAACTACTACATCTATGCACAGACTATGAACGGCAAAACACAATACGGCTTAGTAGTTGGTGCTTATGTACCCGACTATATGAACGGCATCATCAAGAAGCACGAACTTACCCGTCGTGACAAGGAAGAAGACCGAATGAAGCATGTGCGCGTAAACAATGCAAACATCGAACCTGTGTTTTTTGCGTATCCTGACAATGCTCAACTTGATGCTATAGTAGCTAAATATACTGTAGAGAAACCCGTATATGATTTCATTGCTCCTGGAGATGGTTTTGGACATAAGTTCTGGATTATTGACAAGCGTGCTGACATCGATGCTATCACGCAGGCATTTGAACAAATTCCTTATCTTTATATAGCTGATGGACATCACCGTAGTGCTGCTGCAGCCTTAGTAGGTGCTGAAAAAGCTAAACAGAACCCTCATCACAAGGGTGATGAAGAATACAACTACTTCATGGCAGTGGCTTTCCCTGCATCCCAGCTGACCATCATCGATTACAACCGTGTAGTGAAAGACCTCAATGGTTTAACAGAAGCAGAATTCTTGGATGCCCTAAAAGAAAATTTCGATATTCAGGAGATGGGTACAGAGATTTATAAGCCTGCAAAGCTACATAATTTTTCTCTTTATTTAGGAGGCAAATGGTATAGCCTTACTGCTAAGCCTGGCATATATAACGACAACGACCCTATCGGTGTGCTAGATGTTACCATCTCTTCTAATTTGATATTGGATAAGATATTGGACATCAAAGATCTGCGTTCTGACAAGCGTATCGATTTTGTAGGTGGTATCAGAGGTCTTGGCGAACTGAAACGTCGTGTTGACAGTGGTGAGATGAAGGTGGCATTGGCACTCTATCCTGTAAGCATGAAACAACTAATGGACATTGCCGATAGTGGTAACATCATGCCTCCAAAAACCACCTGGTTTGAGCCTAAACTCCGTTCAGGCCTCGTTATCCACAAACTGGTATGAACGAACAGGTAAATTTAGAGATATATTCTGCAGACTTGGATTCTGGTCTGGAACTGCAATATTCACAAGAAGGAGTAAGAGCGGGATTTCCAAGTCCCGCTCAAGATTATACTACCGATGCTATCGACCTGAACAAGGAACTTGTACGGCATCCCTCTTCCACTTTTTATGCCCGTTGTATTGGTGACTCGATGAAAGAATGTGGCATTGACGAAGGTGACTTATTAGTGATTGACAAAAGTCTCGAACCTAGCGAGGGTGATATCGTAGTGGCATATATTGATGGCGAATTCACTTTGAAACGCATCCATATAGAGCCTATTCACAATTGCCTGATACTCATGCCATCAAATCCTGAATATCAGCCCATCAAGATTACCGAAGAGAACAATTTCATCATCTGGGGCATCGTTACCTATAATATCAAGCGACATAAAAATTAATGTACGCGATAGTTGACTGCAACAACTTTTATGCTTCTTGCGAAAGGGTGTTCAACCCAGATCTCCGTAATAAGCCCATCGTCATCCTGAGCAATAACGATGGTTGTATCATTGCTCGCAGCAACGAAGCTAAAGCCTTGGGCATTAAAATGGGAGGTCCTTTCTACCAAGTGAAAGATGTGCTCGAGCAAAACGATGTGGCAGTATTTAGCAGCAATTACAACCTTTATGGTGATATGAGCAGAAGAGTGATGCGTATGCTTTATGAATTTTGTCCTGATGGTTTCTCGCAATATAGCATCGATGAAGCATTTCTCGACCTGAACAATATGGGTACCCCCGAAAATCTTCATCAGCTTTGCATCCAACTGGCAAAAGAAGTTGAGCACAGTACGGGCATCCCAGTCTCCATAGGCATGGCTTCCACCAAGACATTGGCTAAGATGGCGAGCAGCTTTGGAAAGAGACACAAAGGATACCAAAGTTGCTGCATGATAGACACTGATGAGAAACGGGTGAAAGCCTTACAACTCTTTCCCATCAAAGATGTTTGGGGTGTGGGTTGGCGTAATCGTGACAAGCTTGAATACTATGGCATAAAAACAGCCTGGGATTTAACGCAGAGAAGTGAAGGATGGGTGCGTAGCCTTATGCACGTCACAGGCGTACGCACCTGGAAAGAGTTACGTGGCATTGACTGCATCGATATTGAGGAACTACCGCACAAAAAAAGTATCTGTACAAGTCGCAGTTTTCAAGGCGAAGGACTTTCTTCGCTACACGATGTAGAAGAGGCAGTAGCCAACTTTGCCGCAGCCTGTGTACACAAACTAAGGGAGCAACACACTTGTTGCACCTCACTCACTGTATTTGCCCACACTAGCCGTTTCCGCACCGACATACCATCCAGCTATATCTACCGCTGCGCCAATTTGCAAGTACCGACTAATAACCTGCAAGAGATTGTGTCTTATGCCGTGAAACTCTTGCGTGCAGAATGGAAGTCAGGTACCTATTTCTACAAGAAAGCAGGCGTGATTGTGTGGGATATTTGTCGTGATAGTGCCATACAAACTGACCTTTTCGACTCTATCGACCGTTCCAAGCAAGCAGCACTGACAAAAGCTATTGACGAAATTAATCGCAAAAACGGCCACAACATGGTTCGTGTGGCCGTACAAGGTTATAGTAAAAAGTGGCATTTGAAAAGTGAGCATCTCACGCAACAATACACCACTAATATCAATCAAATCATCAAAGTCAAAACCGATTAGTTGTTCACCATCCCATCATCTCCTTCAGGAAAGGCGTAAGTTCACTGGCCATCTTCTCTTGTTGCTGTACGGAGGGGTGATAATCGGCTCCATAGCCCAAACTGCCATTCTGTGCAGGGAACGTAAATCGATACACCTGCTTGTCGCCTTTTTTGTTAATCTCTGCTACCACATTGTTCTGTGCATCCTCTACGTCCTTCATCCGTTGTCCTGATAGCATACAGCCACTTAACATCACAATCTTAGCCTGCGGATAACGCTTACGCAAGGTTTGCAAAAAAACAGCATACGCATCACGCAACTTTGTCTTGCTATATCTTCCAGCCGAAGTGTCATTGGTACCTAGGTTGATACAAACCAAATCAGGCGTAAAGCGACTATAATCCCATATTTCCGTAGTATCATTAAAATTGGTGTAATCATATAAGGCTGGCATAGCGATTTCGGGGGTCCCTTCATACGGACCATTATAGTTTCTGAAGATGCCGATGCCACTTCGTGCCACCACCAAGTACTGAGCATCTAAAGCCCTTGCTGTCAAAGAAGCAAAGCTTAAATAGTGGTTTTCTGTCTCATATTTGAAATGATCTGTTTCTTCAGTAGCCTCCACACCGTAACCGCAAGTGATAGAGTTGCCAATAAACTCAATTTTGCGTGTTGGTAAAGCAGGCGCGTCTGTCAAGTCTTTGTCTGGATCGAGAATGAACCCATAGAACTCGGGCTTCAATTCATAACCTTCTGTTATATGCATCAGTTTTATAGTATGCTTCCCTTCTGGTAATCCTTCTGCTAAAACCACCACTGTATCCTCTGGAGTGAAATAATCCACCTTAAAAGGCTCTTGCTCATCAATTTGTGCCATATAGAAAGCACTCTTAGGTTTTGCCTTCATTCGAATAGATGTACCCTCAAAACCTGCAATG
>JAEEOD010000223.1 GCA_016284115.1 Bacteroidaceae bacterium | reverse complement strand
TGTTCTTTACCTGGAAAACAATCTTAGAACCTGTATGGCGGAAGTTAAGAGTTACACCAGAGGCACCAGAGGTGGCCTTGGTCTTGCCATCTGTATTGGCATAAACCAAATCTACCTGGTCAGCAAGAGTAGCAGAAGGAGTTACAGTGAAAGTCTTGTAATCTGTTCTCGTTACCTGGCTGTCGCTGATGGGGCTGTAAGCATAGAAATCCAAAGCTTCAGCTGGCCAATAATACGGAGTTGCTGAGTTGAATGTACCATTAGCATCCTTAGTGAAAGTAACACCATCAAAATAAGCATTATTCCCATTCATGGCAGTCACATTGAATTCAGTAATGTTACCGGTAGTAATGTCAGCAGCACGGGTCTGTGCATTGACAAAGGTACGGAAGCTGATAGCTTCGCTCGTGTTCACCTCGATGGTCTCATCTTGGCTGCATGATGCAAGCACTAAGGCTGCAGTAGCAATAAAAAATAAATGTTTTTTCATACCTGAAAATGTTTAGTTAGTTAATAATATATGACTTGTTTTTTAATATTTAAGTATCTGATATATTACATTTCCACTTCTATGTTTTCATTCTCCCAATCATCCACATTGGGTTTGAAACCCGAACCATTGACTATAGGCTTGGGGATGGGTAAACCGCTGAGCTCTATATGGCAGTCCTCAGAACCAGGATTAAGAGTGGTACCATTCAATTGGTCGGAAACGTCGTATGTATAGTACCACATGCTGCCATCACTCAAAATGACATAGATGGTGAGAAAATGCTCATTGTAAACACCTTCATCACTATGTGGACTGTGGCCAAATGTGTAGAACTCTGCCGTAAGTGTGCTGACGCCATCGGAAAAGACCTGGAAAGGTAGGATAACCAAGTCATCAGTAAGTTGCCCAGTAGCCATAACTACGCCTCCAGCCATGCCTGAGATAGCCCCTCCAAACTGGGTGGAATATTTGAGATTAGGCACATCAGTAATGGTAAGTGAAACGTGTTTTACACGACTTTGGGGAGTGATAGTGACGCCTTGGTCTGTGCCCAACTTCAGCTCAAATGGATTGGAAGTTCCGCACCATAGAGGATCTGGTTGCAGGGCGACTTTCTGCCCCTCGGCTTCAGCAGCTATAGGCATGGGAGAAGTACCTTGCATAAGCGTACCCTCTTCAAGGGTTGAAGGGCGGGTGTAGCATTCAATGGTGTTTAGTTGGTCGTTGTAGCGGTACAGATTAGCTTCCGTATCATTGTTGTAGGTGATAAGTTCATAGCTGCCAATTGGAAGCCTTACAGTTCCTCCATCTCTACCGCTCAAATCATAGCGCTCGACATCTTTGACTTCTTCGAGATCATAAAAATAGAGGCTCATGCCGCTGGGATTGGCCTCGGGACAAGTGTTCCAATCGTATGTGATATTCAAATTGGTGACATGTGAATGGTCATAACAAAGTTCTTTGTATTCGCATGAAGTGAAACAAAGAGCAGCCAAAGAAAGCAGAAGTATGCGCAAAGATGACTTCATTGTTGCCCTCCTTTCCTGGAATTATAATTGCCTCTACCTAGCAACCATACAAGTGAAACCTCGGCCTTGGTTGGTCCAAACCAATGGAGTTTCTTAGTGGCTTGCCATACATAGTGGGTATCTATGGGCTTGTATTTCTTGTACTTGCCAGTGAGATAGCCCATTCCTAAAGAGAAATCTAGGTTGAGTCTCCGTGCTATAGGTAATGCAAAACCATACTCGATGCCACCGCCATAGTCCCAGCGCGCTGACTGATAGCCATGCCCATTGAGTTCGAAATCGTATGTAAGAGCTTGCCCGTAGATGCCAACATGGTGCCCCGTTAGAGGCTTGTTGCGAGCAGTAGAGCCAAACCAATAACGTAATGTCATATCACCACCATAGGTTTGCCAGAATTTGTTCTTTTTCTCACTTTTCCACCATGCATAATTCCAGTCAGCCTGCAGAGAGAGGTTCTTTCCAAGATAGATTTCGGCACCCACATTGGGTATCAAAGCAGCATCGTAGAGTAAATTAGAATGTATAGAAAAGAAAATGTTGCTTGAACGTTTAGGTGTATTCTGGCCGTATGATGAAACACCTAAGGACATCATTAAAACAAATACCACGTAGAGTTTTAGTCTAGTTGAGTATGTATTTATCAGTAATTCTTTGCAAGAACAATAACCCATTTTAAACCTAAGCATTCACTAATTATGTAACAAAAATACTGTTTTTGCTTCAAAAACGAAATATTTTTTTTGATTTTTTTGAGAATTATATACCTCTTGACACAAAAACTTCATAATAAATAAATAAATATTCAGCGAGTTTCACTGCTGTCCGGAGAAATTTTACCACAATAAAAGCTGTAGATAAGATTGTTCGTGGACATTGTTAAACATTGGTTGTTTTTTAGCCTTAATTGTGAATTAACTTCGTTGATTCTCGGCGGCACCTCAACATAGCTCAAGCAAGCTTGGCTCTGTATTCGGTTTGCACGAGAATTGTCAATTAGAACTTCTCCGCTACAATCTCCGGCACGCCATCCGCCTCATAGCGGATCACCACCATGTGGCCCGCCTCCACCTCCTCGTGGATCAAGCCATAAAGGCGCAGCGGCTCCGCCCCACTCTTCTTCAGGATCTCCTCCACATACACCTCCGCACGCCCGTGGATGAAGTCCAGCAGTCGCTGGCGGTCCTCCTCCTTCTGCTCCTTCGGAGGCACGTTCGGGAACTTATACTGTTTCAGATCACCTACCCGTTCAGCCCACTCCTGGTAACGCTGCTCAGGCGCATCCAACCTTGCCTGTAAGCGCAGCCACCAGTCCTTGTGCCCCAGATGAGTGAAGATGCTGAAGTGCACCAGTCGGTGCAACGTCTTTGTATGATGCACCGCATGGTAATGCAGAAACGCATACATGCCCCACACCAAGATCGCCGCTGCCACGATCACCACATACAGCTGCATCTCTAGGCTGGCCCTCAGATTCACCGAGAGCCCCCACAGCGCGATCACCAAACCATTGATGGTAATCTCAAACAGCGACGTCACCGAGTGACTCACCCCCACGTTGATAAACGCATGATGCAAGTGCGTCTTATCCGGGGAAAACGGACTCTTTCCATTCTTGATGCGCATCGTCATCACACGCAGCGTGTCCGCTACCGGTACGCACACCACCGCCAGCGCCAGGGCGATAGGATTCAGTCCATGCATCTCCCCATAGATAGGCACAAATCCGTCACTCCAAAGCAGACAGATGGTAAACCAGCTCATCAGCAAGCCAAGCACCATTGTCCCCGCATCCCCAATGTACA
>JAEEOD010000222.1 GCA_016284115.1 Bacteroidaceae bacterium | reverse complement strand
GAGATAAAACAGATTGGACGGGTGTCCTTGTCGTCGATGGACGAGAGACGTAACTCATTGCCGTCGGCATCTACATTGATGACTCCCCGATAACCGATAGGAGACGTCTCACTCAGCCTGCATTTTGTTTCATTGATGTCTTTGTCCTTATTATATTCGCATGCGTACGCGAGGAATAATGAATCATTCTTCCAATCCGGATATGCTGCAATATGGGCTCCAAAGTCATAGTACACGCCATAGATGTCATGCATGTTTGGCACGTTTACCAATCCGCAACATTCTTGATGAAGCCCTCGGTTCGTCAGCCAGTCACGGAACTTCGTGCTACCCTGGCCCTTGAAAGTATAGATGAAATCGTATGGTGTCAGTCGCTCTGTAATAGGGTTCACTATCTTCTTGTTCAGCCCGCGAGCCTTCTCAATCTGTGATTTGGCATAACCAAAGAACGGATTGAAGCACTGCTTGCTGATGAACTGTTCCCTGTTGTCGATGACCATCTGCATAAGGGGATGGATTTGTCCCAGCACCTTATCCTCCGGCACGAAAAGACTCTCCATTACCGTAGGGTTCGACTTCAGCAGCAGCCTTATCAACTCGCCAATCTCGAACCATGTATTATCATGTCGTGAGTCTGTTACCTGTGGCTTATAGCCGAAGCAACCGAAGAGTTCGTCTCTTGTGCATACGAACACACCGCTTGTATCAATATCTGAGTCCTCGTTATTCAGCCCATAAAGATGACTGCCACGAATGTACTCATATAGCAATCGTCCATCGCTTCTGATGATGTCAAAATCCGTCATTTCTCGCATTTGTTTCAACTTTTTGATGCAAAGATAACGATTTCTGCGCAACCTATTTGCGTAGAACAACTTTTTTTGCATTTTCTCGAAAGAATTTTTTAATTACGCAAATAAGTTGCGGTGTGGTATTCTAATTTTGCGCTCAGAAATCTGAGAATAATTAAAAAAGCTAATAATGCAAGGCTTGCATGAAATAAAAGTTTGAGAAGAAAAGAAAAAACAAATATTTTTGCAGTGCGAAAGCCAAAGTGTTCTTTGATAAAGTGAAATAAAATAGGTGGTGGTTGCCGTAATGGGGTGTTACTTCGTCTGATAAACCGGAAAGGTGCAGGATTTCGGTTCCTGATTACCCCCGTTGGAGTATTCCAAAAGTCTCCCTGTGCCTGTCGCATCCCACCTTATTATAATATGCGATTGCCGTAGTTTTGAATTACTTCGCAGAAAGAGTTATGAGATACCGAAAGGAAGAGAGAGGTTGGAGAAATCCATACCACTGGTCTCGTGACAGGTCTCAAATATGTTAGGTGGAAAACCGACAGCTTGCAGTATGTAAGTGAGACCATAATGCATTCATAGCGAATGTCGCATCGCATATTTTTGCAACAATCTGGGTAAGTGCCGTAGAAAAGATGTACTTCGTGGATCAATTCGTCATCATAAGATTATATCTGATGATTGGAACGTTTGGTTTGGTCTTTTCGACTATAGCCTTACCTTTTAAAAGTGAGTGCCGTAGGAGAGGAATGCTTCGCAGTGGTTAGAACGTCGGTTTCCGGTACCGAAAGTCGCTGGTTCGATTCCAGTCACCAGTTCGCTGGTGTAGTTCAGAACCCTCACCGCTTGTTGCCTCACTGTCATAAAAGCAAGTGCCGTAGACAAGACATGCTTCGCGATGGGTGCCAAGGGTCGCTGGTTCGAGCCCAGCCGTAGATTCATCTACGTAGCTCAGTTTGGTAGAGCATTATGATTGTCTTATCGTTTGTTGCCTTGCTTAATACCGCGGAGTAGAGCAGTTGGAAGCTTGCAAGTTTCATAAGCTTGAGGTCGCAGGTTCGAGTCCTGCCTCCGCCACAAAACGCAGAATGCCGTAGGGCGACGGATACTTCGCACCGCTCCTAGGGGATAGTTTTATTGGTTTTCTCAAAACCTCTTACGCGGATCCCCGCTCTGTTGCCCGCCTGTAGCTTCTGCCACTTAAAACGGTTGCCGTAGTGGAGAGATACTTCATAGCTAGATAGAGCACCAGATTAGTAACCTGGGTAACGGCTCTTCACGCTTGTAGCACCGTTTCTTTTGAAAACAGATGTATAACAATTAAAGATGTAACGAAGATGAACTACAATTCGATGTTGAAGGAAATGAAGACTGAAAAGAACTATGAGGGTGCCAGGGCTTATGCCATGACTCCTGAGTTAGAACTCTACTCTGCCGTAGTAACTGCATCGCTCAGCGATACATTCTACGAGAAGCAGGATGAGCGGGTTGACCGTATTGCCCAGCTCATAGGCAAGGTGTCACCAGAATTTGTTGCCCGCCTCGCAGTCTATACCCGCACAGAGATGCATCTTCGCAGCATCCCTTTGCTGTTGCTGGTAGAATTGGCAAAGGTTCACAATGGCGATGACCTTGTGGCCAGAGCCGTTGAGAAGACTATACTTCGTGCAGACGAGATTATGGAACTGCTGATGTGCTATCAGTGGCGCAATCCTTCTGGTGATGCCCGCAAGAAACTGGGAAAACTGTCGCGTCAGATCCAGAACGGACTACAGAGAGCATTCAACCGCTTCGATGAATACCAGTTCGCCAAGTACGATAGAGATGGTCTTGAAGTGAAACTCCGTGATGCATTGTTCCTGGTTCACCCAAAAGCAAAGGACGAACAGCAGCAGGCTCTCTTTGACAAGATTGTAAACCGTCAGCTGGAGGTTCCCTATACTTGGGAAACAGAACTCTCGGCACTCGGTCAGCAGAAATTTGAGTCGGATGTCCAGAAGCAGGAGGCTGTACGCGAAAAGTGGGAAGAGCTGATTAACAGTGGCAAGTTGGGGTATATGGCCCTGATGCGTAACCTACGCAATATGCTTCAGGCTGATGTGTCACTACTCGAAATTCAGAAGGTTGCAAACCGACTGTCTGATGCTGGGCAGGTGGCAAAGTCAAAGCAGTTGCCTTTCCGCTATCTATCAGCCTACAGAGAAATCAAGCAGGTTAACTCTGTATATACAGTGAAGATCCTGTCTGCACTTGAATTGGCCGCAAAAGCTTCCGTTGAAAACTTGGAAGGTTTCGATGCCAATACTCGTATATTGTTGGCGGCAGATGTGTCTGGTTCAATGCAGCGTCCTGTATCGGCAAAAAGCACCGTTCAGAACTATGATATCGGTATTCTGCTGTCTATGCTTCTAAAGAACAAGTGCGAGTCTGTGGTGAGTGGAATGTTTGGTGATACTTGGAAGGTCATCAATCTTCCTAAGGACAACATTCTGGCCAACACAATGGAGATGCATCGTCGCGAGGGAGAAGTGGGTTACAGCACCAATGGCTATAAGGTCATTGACTACCTTGTGAAGGAAAATATGAAGATGGACAAGGTGATGATTTTCACTGATTGCCAGATGTGGGATAGTGAGGGACGCTACTATGGCCGCTGTGAAAAGGAAATTAAGGATTCCTGGCACACCTATAAGTCATTGTTCCCAGAAGCAAAGCTCTATCTCTTTGATCTCGTAGGATATGGTCAGTTGCCAATGCGCATCGCAGAACCTGATGTATATCTGATCGCAGGTTGGAGTGACCGCGTGTTCGATGTTCTGTCTGCTATCGACAGGGGCGAAGATACCCTGAGTGTTATTAACAATATTGATGTTTAGACGATTATGGAAAAAGTAGAAGTAATAGGAAGGACGGTAGTGAAGATGTGGACTACCGAATTCGACGACAAGGCACGTGAGCAGATTGAGAATCTGGCCTCACTGCCTTTCGTGCACCATCATATAGCCTTGATGCCTGACTGTCACGGAGGCATGGGAATGCCTATCGGCGGGGTTCTGCCAACAAAGGATGTCGTTATTCCTAATGCCGTTGGTGTTGACATCGGCTGTGGCATGTGCGCTGTGAAGACAAATATCCGCGCCCGCAGACTAACCGAGAAGATCCTCCGAAAGGTCATCATGAAGGGAATCCGTGAGCGAATCCCCTTGGGAATGGATCATCACAAAGAGATGCAGGACGAGAAGTATCTGCCTACGGGTTTTGACTTGGAGAAGCTGCCTGTGGTGGAGAACCATTACAAATCCATCCATCATCAGGTGGGTACTTTGGGTGGTGGCAATCATTTCATCGAACTTCAGCGCGACGAAGAGGGCTGGCTTTGGATTATGATCCACTCTGGCTCTCGTAACCTCGGCAAACAAGTGGGTGATTTCTATAATAAGAAGGCCAAGTGGTTCAACGAACTCTATTATAGCAAGGTGGAATCGAATTTGATGCTCCCATTCCTTCCTCTTAAGACGCACGAGTTCAACGAATACTGGGGTGAGATGAACTACTGTATAGCCTTTGCCAAGTGCAACCGCCAGCTGATGATGGAACGCATCAAGGAGGTGATTGTTGATGCTTTGCCTTTGGCAGAGTTTGAGCCAACTATCGATATAGCCCACAACTATGCGGCTTTCGAGAACCACTTTGGCGCAAACTGCATCGTTCATCGCAAGGGCGCTGTACGAGCAAGGGCTGGTGAGATTGGCATTATCCCTGGCTCTCAGGGAACAAGTTCATATATTGTTGAAGGTCTTGGAAATGTTGATAGTTTTATGAGTTCTTCGCATGGTGCAGGACGATTGATGAGCCGTACCCAGGCCATCAAAACACTTAGCCTTGAAGATGAAATCAAGAAGATGGAGTCTAAAGGTATCGTACACAGCATCCGCTCTCAGCGCGACCTCGACGAGGCAGCCAGTGCATATAAAGACATCGATCAGGTGATTGCCCTTGAAGCTGATTTGGTAATGGTAAAGACAAAACTGGAACCATTAGCAGTGATTAAAGGCTGATTGATGTTGGGGGATTTGTCAGTATGGCAGTTGCTTTGAAAGGATAGCAATCTCTCGGTACGGCGAAATCTGACAATCCCTCATTTTGAAATAAATATCATATAATAACGAATTATGAAACAAGATGAAGTATCTGAGTCAATTGTGTTTGGACCGGACACTACTTATTCTCCTTTATTTTGGGATGGTGAGGGAGTTGCCATTGGAGATTATGATTCCTTCTTTATTGAGAATAAAGAGTATTCAACTTCTTCTTTAATGGGATTAAGAGAATGGTTTATGAAAGCCGACAAATATGATCCGTATACTGATATTGCCCAGTTTACGACAGAAGGGATGGAAAAGTGGATTAATCAAGGCTATGAATATGCTAAGCAGCTTTGTTCCATGATTCCTAAAAGCGTTAAATTGTATTATGGATATTGGCATCAGTTTGGTGATGGTCATTGGAGATGGTGTAAAGCGTATATCGCCCCAGAGAAATAAAGGTGTCTATGTCCGAAGTCGTTTCGAACGTTATGGGGGAGGCTAAAGCATCAACCCGTCGGAACAAACACCAAATAGAAACAATATCAAGAGCAGAAATATCTCGGTGTCTGCCGGCAGCATAATACTGGACTGATTGTGATACGACCGTTCACAGATATTGTTTCGACTCCTGGATAGTTGGATATCGGTGGGAATTGTGCCCACCAAGAAGTGCCTTCTGTTCAGGAGTTTTTCGTTGTCTTGCAAGCCTTGCAGCGCAAAAACATTTGGAGGATAAGTTTGTTTAATATACCTTTGCAAAGTAAAAGCAGATAATTATGACAGAAAAAGACAAGAAGGAAGGGGAGGCAAAGTTTCACCAGAATTTTGTAGACCTTGTACGCTGGATAAAGAACCGCGAAACATATAATAAAGAAAATATGAATAAGAAACCATTATCAAAAGAAGAACTTGTGGCCAGACTAAAAGAGATGGCTGCTGATGAAACACCGAGAGTAAAACATCTGGGGGCAATGTGCTATTGTATAGCCGACCCTCCCCAAAAGCGTTTTAAGTGCGATATTTGCGGAAAAAATGTTGTTTATCAAAGCTGGCAACATGATAAAGTTGTTAAGGCGGTAAATGAAATGAAAGAATTAGGCTATGATGTAAAGTTAGAAACTATTTGTGAGTCTTGCGCTGAAAAACTAAAGGAGGAATTATACCCAGATATGAAGAAACCTGGCGATGAGGGATATGATGAGTTTAAAGATATACACATATTTGAAATTAATCATGTATTCCATTTCAGGACATCAGTAGATGAAGACTATCATCGTGCTATTGCATATCATAGTTATGATTATGAAGAATTGCTATGTCTAATGCAAAATCAACGAGAATACTTTGATAGGCAAATGAGAAATCATTATCTTGATGAGGAAAAGGAAAATCTTGAATTTATGACGGGTATAAAGTTTGATATATAATATGGAATTACCACCTTCTGTAGTTTTAGAACTGACATATAAATGTAATCATCGTTGCATTTTCTGCTCATGTCCTTGGGATGCTCCTCATTCAAAGTACCCCAAAGGAAAAGAACTATGCCTTGATGAATGGAAAACAGCTATCGACAAGCTCTACCGGCAAGGAATACAATCCTTCTCAATCTCAGGAGGTGAAGCCATCCTTAAAGATTGCATGCCAGAAATCGTAGAATACATCCATAATGAAGGATTAAAGAGAGATATCAACAATCCGATAGTACTTATATCAAACGGATTGGCAATGAAAGACGAGTATCTACACTTATTTAAGAAATGCAATGTCCATCTAAGTATGAGTCTACCTGGATATAGCACCTTCAAAGAACATACTGGAGTAGATAATGCCGATGGAGTACTAGGATGGTTTGAAAAAGCAAAAACCTTGGGGTTAGACACTACTGTAAATGTTACAGTTACCCAAAAGAACTTCCATGAACTGTTTGAGACTATATCTATGGGGCTTATAAGTGGCGCATCATCTGTTTTATTAAATAGATTCCTGCCTGGTGGCAGAGGGCTGAGCTATATGAACGAGCTGATGTTGACTCCAGAGCAAGTCAATAGCATGCTTGATACGGCAGAAGAAGTGCTAACTATCTCAAATAGATATGGCAATTTAGGAACTGAAGTGGCTTATTGTGCAATCAAACAGCCCCAGAAATATCAACGAATGCAAATCGGCTATCAATGTGCTGCAGCTAAGGTTTTCTTTGTTATTGATCCTTCAGGTAATATCAGAACATGCAATCATTCTCCTCGAATTGTTGGCCACATTTTCAAAGAACCAATGATAGAAGATTTGGACTATTGGAATCTATTTGCTAAAAGTGAATGTAAACCCACAATGTGCTCAGGCTGCAAGAACATTTTTAAGTGTGACTGTGGCTGTCGTGAAGTGGCAAATATCCTTTACGGTAGTCCTGAAGATATAGACACTAGTATTATTTCACGTGATAGAGTCATTTCAAAGTGATATACAAACGGAATTGCCGACATGAGAGTGGCTTTGAAAGGATTTACATCCCGGTACTGCCGTGTCTGGCATTCCGTTTTAAAGAGAAAGGTTAATGGTGAACCTTCCTATTCCCAGGTTATCATATGTTGTGGCAAAGAGATCTTAAACGGATCTCCTTTCTTTCCTGCTATATAATAGAACGTGGCAAAACGCTCATCAAGCTGCCCCCTAATGATAGCGTTTATTTTAGAACGTGTCTCATGCCTATAATTACTATCGTAATCCATTATCTTCTCTATTGAACCTATTGCTTTCCGGGAGAAAAACGAAGACTTAATTCGCTTATACAGGCCCAAAAGTTCCTCTTTATGATTTGGTAATAGGTTAAACTCTATCCCCTCGGGGTGTTTTAAATATAAGAAATAAAAAGCTTTCAAGATAGGAGTCATTTCAATTTCTTTGTCATAATCGGGTAATAATATTCTGTTATTGGTGGTAACAACAAGTCTACTTGGCTTTGCTTCACCGTAAATAATTCTTTCCCAGATAACCTTACCAATACCGGTATCTGTTCTATATCCAATTTCCTTTTTTATTTCCTCAATCTTCTTTTCTGATCTCCGTATTAATGCCATTGTTTCAGCATCGAAAACATCGTCATCTATATCTTCATCAAATCGTCTTTCTCTTTTTTGAGTATCTATTGGAAGTTCTTCACGAACAACAGTTGGAGAATAACCACCGTCTTCCTCCTCTAACATAGGTTTCCCGAATTTCTTCAGGCTTCTTAATATCAAATCCCATTTGCTATCTTTTCTTCTGGGGGTAATTAAGGAAAGTAAGTCATCAGGAGTCGTAGACTTGTCAGAGACAATGGCAGATTTTATGGGTATACCACGGAAAAGGCTGGTTTCTCGTGAATAATTAGCATTTGAATAGTCGGGATCATAATACAACAAGGATGGTTGAACCTCACTTCTGTTTTCTGGATGATCCATAAATTGAAGTAAGAAATCACTTTTTAGTTTTATAGAATCCTCCAGCTTCGAAGCATTGGGTACAAAGTATAAGACAGCCTCACTACTACAAAGTTCTTCAGAATATTTAGGAAGATACACAAACTCGAAATCTCTTGCCTCGAAAGCTTTTAAGAAAGAATCATAATGATGTAAGATATAACGATTTACCTCCTCGTCATATTCATTTTCGACATAGATTATCTGCCTTGTATTCGGATTGAAAGGCAGCTTTTTTAGTCCTAAAGTGAAAACCATACCTCTCTTTTTTTATATTTATGGTGCGAAGTTACAAAAAAAACTTATTTATCAAGCCTTGCAGCCCAAAAATGTTTGGAAAAAGGCCTGTTTTTATTGTATATTTGCAAAAAAGTTAGTTAATATGGCACATAATTTAGAAATTAGAAACGGTCAGGCCAGTTTCGTAGAAAACGGCAGACGGGGTAAAGCCTGGCACAAGCTCGGCACGGTATTTGACAGACCACTTACGGTAAAGGAAGCACTGAAGTATTCACATGCAAACTATCGTGTTGCATTGCGTCCTTTGGTAATGATGACACCTGACATTCAGACTGAAATGGAAGGTGGAAGCGTTATGGGGCTTCAGTTGAGTAATGCAATAGTTCCAGGTAAGAAGGTCACGATGCGTCTTGATACTCATGAATATCTTGGCATTGTTTCAGAGAACTATGGTATAGTTCAAAACGAAGATGCTTTTAAATTCATTGATACATTGGTAACTGGACGTATAGACTACGACGAACACAAACCTGTAATTGAGACTGCTGGAGTTCTCGGTAGAGGTGAAAGGGTATTTGTTACTGCTAAGTTCCCAGATGAAATTGTACTTGACAACAAAGGGGATGACCGGGTGGAAATGTATATGGTATTTACTACTTCTCATGATGGACTTGGTGCTGTGACATGTCTTGTAACACCGATAAGAGTGGTTTGTAACAACACCCTCAATTTCGCAATGAGGCATAATACAGGTAAGCTGTCACTTCATCATACACGCAATATAATGGACCGCTTAGACCTAAGAGAAAGGAAAAATGCAGAATTTGTCCATAGAGCCCTAAATACATATCACATTTATAAAAAATCATTGGAGGAAGAGTGCAAACATCTGGAAGATATCAAGTTGGCTGATAAGGATTTGATGACTATCCTTGCCGAGATAGCATTTGAAAAAGGGGATTTAAAGATCTT